>JAFTJB010000068.1 GCA_017456625.1 Clostridia bacterium | reverse complement strand
TCTTTCAGTAGATCCCGCTTCGATGCTTCGCATCGTGCGCTTTCGCTCCATTCGTACCTCATTGCGCGAAAGTTCGACTCGGTCAGAATTTCTTCCCTCGCTCAGGATGACGCACTGTTTTTACCATCGGGGTAACTGTTTGCACCGAACGAGGGGCGAGTATTGAAAGCGGCTTTAGCCGCCGCACTACCGAAAAAAAGCGCACCCGCATGATAGCAGGTGCGCCGATTTTCTTTTAATCAATAATCCCTCCGCCGAGGACGGTGTCGCCCGAGTAGAGCACGACCGACTGTCCCTTGGAGATCGCGCGTTGGGGCGCGTCAAAGCGGAGTCGGAAGGAGTCCTCTCCCGTTTGCTCTACCACAGCCGCCGAGGGCTTTGCTTGGTAGCGGATTTTTGCCTCCACGCGAAGTGGGGAATCGATGCGGTCAAGCGCGATGAGATTGATGCGCGAGGCAGTGAGGTCGCGCGTGAAAAGCTCGTCGTTTCCACCGAGCGTGACGGTGTGGTCAATGGGCGATTTTTTGCATACGTAGGTGGGTTTGCCAAACGCGATGCCAAGCCCCTTGCGCTGCCCGACCGTATAGTGGATAATGCCGTTGTGCTGTCCTAAAACATTTCCCTCCGCGTCCACGAAGTTGCCCGAGGGGAAGTCCTTTTTGGTGTAGTGCTTGATAAACGCGGCATAGTCGCCGTCGGGAACGAAGCAGATGTCCTGACTTTCGGCGCGCTCCGCGTTGCAAAAGCCGTGTGAGAGCGCCATTTCGCGCACCTCCGCCTTAGTGTAATCTCCGAGCGGAAAGAGCGTGCTTTGGAGCTGCTTTTGCGTGAGAGACCAGAGGACGTAGGTCTGATCCTTGGAGAGATCCTTGGCGCGTGAGAGGAGCGCACGACCGCTTCCGTCCTGCGTGATGCGCGCGTAATGGCCCGTGGCGATCTTTTCACAGCCAAGCTCCCGACGCATGGCAAAGAGCTTGCCGAATTTCATGGTGCGGTTGCACTCCACGCAGGGGTTCGGCGTGCCGCCCTCCTCGTAGGTGCGAACGAAATAATCGATGACGTTTTGACAAAAATCCTCCGAAAGATCCGCGACCGAGAAGGGAATACCGAGCGACTCCGCCACGCGCGCGGCAATACGCGCATCCTCGGGGTCACAGCAGGATTTGTTTTGGTCGAGCGTGACGTTCTCAAGCGAAAAGAGCTTCATATTCACGCCGCGGCAGTCGTAGCCCGCCTCGCGCAAAAGGAGCGCGCAAACGCTGCTGTCCACACCGCCGCTCATGGCAACGAGTACCGATGGATTCATATCCTACCTCCGTCAGAGCGTGTCCCACGCAAAGGTGGTTGGCTCGCCCTCGGTCTTGAGTGCTTCAAAACCGCTCTGTCGCAGAATTTCGTAGGCGGCAACGGCAACCGAATTGGAGAGGTTGAGCGAGCGAAGTCCGTCGCGCATGGGGATGCGCACACAGCGGTCGGGACGGTCGTGCAGAAGCGCCTCGGGCAGTCCCTTGGATTCCTTGCCGAACATGATAAAGACGGGGTCGGGGTAGGTGACCTCGGTGTAGGCGCGCGGTGCCTTGGTGGTGTAGTAGAAGATGTTCGCGTCGGGATGCTTTGCGAAAAAGTCGTCAAGCCCGTCGTAGTAGGTGATGTCGAGCAGATGCCAATAGTCCAACCCCGCGCGCTTGAGCTTTTTGTCGTCGACGGTAAAGCCGAGCGGACGGATGAGGTGGAGGGAGGCACCGATGGCGGCGCAGGTGCGCGCGATATTGCCCGTGTTTTGCGGAATCTCGGGCTCATGAAGAACGATATTGATGCGGTTCATAGATATCTCCTGTTTCTGTTCTGCCTACATCATAGCACATTTTCGCGCTTTTCGCAAGAGAAACGGTGATTGTTCATTAAAATTTACAATTTGTAATATATTTTCGAGAAATAATATTGTATAATAGAAGAAGTATTATAAAAAATCGCGTATTTTTGCGCGTTCGAACGGGAAAGGAACGACAGATATGTCTCTGCTTACCAAAATTATCGGAACATACAGCCAAAGACAGATCAAAAAGCTCAACGTGATCGCGGATCGCGTGGATGCGCTTGCCGAGAAGTACGGCGAGATGACCAACGAGGAATTGCAGGCGGTCACGCCCGCGCTTCGAGAGAGATACGAGGCGGGAGAATCGCTCGATTCGCTTCTGCCCGATGCCTTTGCGGCGATCAGAGAGGCGGACGCGCGCGTGTTGGGCAAGCGCCCCTTCCGTGTGCAGGTCCTCGGCGGAATTGTCTTGCATCAGGGTCGTATCGCGGAAATGAAAACGGGTGAGGGTAAGACTCTCGTCGCAACGCTCCCCGCATACCTCAACGCGCTGGCAGGTAAGGGCGTGCATATCGTCACGGTCAACGAGTACCTCGCGCGTGTGGGTGCCGAGGAGATGGGCCGTGTGTACGAATTCATGGGACTGACCACGGGTCTTGTTATTCACGATCAGAGCCACGAGGAGAAGCAGGCGGCGTACAATGCGGACATCACCTACGGAACCAACAACGAGTTCGGCTTTGACTATCTGCGTGACAACATGGTGGTATACAAGGAGCGCATGGTGCAGAGAGGTCACGATTTCGCGATCGTGGACGAGGTGGACTCCATCCTCATCGACGAGGCGAGAACACCGCTGATCATTTCGGGCGCGGGGGATACTGCCACCGATCTTTACGAGCGCACCGAGGCGCTTGTGCGCACCATGACGAAATTCGTCATCAAGGAGATCGACAACAAGCAGAGCCACGACGATATCAACGCCGATTACATCGTGGACGAGAAGGCAAACAACGCAATTCTCACGCCGCAGGGGGCGAAGAAGGCGGAGCAATATTTCGGTCTTGAGAACTTTACCGATGCCGAGAACGCAGAGATCGTGCATCACGTCAATCAGGCGATCCGCGCGCACGGCTGCATGAAGCGTGACGTGGATTACGTCGTCAACGAGCACGGCGTTATGATCGTCGATTCCTTCACGGGTCGTCTTATGCCCGGACGCCGCTATTCGGACGGACTCCATCAAGCGATCGAGGCGAAGGAGCACGTGCAGGTGCAAAAGGAGAACAAGACACTTGCTACCATCACCTTCCAGAACTATTTCCGTATGTACCGCAAGCTTTCGGGTATGACGGGTACCGCGCTGACCGAGGAGAACGAGTTCCGCGAGATCTACAACCTTGACGTGGTGGAGATCCCCACGAACAAGCCCATGATCCGCCGAGACCATCCCGATTCGGTCTATCGCAGCATGGAGGGTAAGTATAACGCCATCGTCGAGCAGGTCAAGGCGTGCCACGAGAAGGGTCAGCCCGTGCTCGTCGGTACCGTCTCCATCGATAAATCCGAGCTGCTTTCGCGCAAGCTCAAGAGTGCGGGCATTCCGCATACCGTCCTCAATGCGAAGTATCACGCCAAGGAGGCGGAGATCGTTGCGCAGGCGGGTAAATACGGTGCCGTCACCATTTCCACCAATATGGCGGGACGTGGAACCGACATTCTCCTCGGAGGAAACCCCGAGTTTATGGCAAAGGCGGAGATGCGCTCGATGCAGATCCCCGAGGAATATATCATTCAATGTGCGGGCGTGACAGAGAGCGACGACGAGGAGCTGGAGCGCGCACGCGAGATCTTCCGTGATCTGTGCGAGAAGTACCGCGAGGAGATCGCACCCGAGGCGGAGAAGGTCAAGGCTGCGGGCGGACTCTTTATTCTCGGCAGTGAGCGCCACGAGAGCCGACGCATCGACAATCAGCTCCGCGGACGCTCGGGTCGACAGGGGGACCCCGGTGAATCGAGATTTTTCCTCTCCATGGAGGACGATCTGATGCGCCTGTTCGGTCAGGAGAGACTGCAGGCGATCGTCAGCGCGCTCAAGATGCCCGAGGATATGGCGATCGATGCCAAGATCCTTTCGGGTGCCATCGAGCGTGCGCAAAAGAACATTGAGGACGCGAACTTCAAGCGCAGAAAGTACGTTCTGGCGTATGACGACGTCATGAATCAGCAGAGAAATATCATCTACCGTCAGAGACAGGACGTGCTCAACGGCGAGGATATCTCGAAAACCATCAAGAAGATGATCATTTCCACGGTCGAGTCGGTCGTAGAGGGATTTACACGTGGCGAGCATCCGAGCGAGTGGGATTTTGACGGTCTGCGCGCGCATTTTCTCGGTTATCTGACCGCTGACGAGGATTTCCGCTATGAGGAAGAGGAGCTGGCAAAGCTTGACCGCGAGGCGCTGATCGACGATATGTGTAAGCGCGCGATGGATAAATATGCCGAGCGCGAGGAGCTCTTCGGCGTGGAGACCTTCCGCGAGGTCGAGCGTGCGGTGCTTCTGCGCCAGGTCGATACCGCGTGGATGGAGCATATCGATACGATGGACGATCTCAAGGGCAACGTGGGTCTGCAATCCTATGCGCAGAGAGATCCCATCAACGAATACCGTATTCAGGGCGCGGATCTCTTCGACACGATGGTCGACGATATCCGACAGAATACGGTGCGCATGATCCTCGCGGCTGTGCCGCGCTTTGAGCCTCGCCGCGTGCAGGTGGCAACTCCCATCACCGCAGGCTTTGAGGGCGCAAAAAAGAAGCCCGTCGTGCGCCGTTCTCCCAAGACGGTGGTCAACGACAGCGCGCGGATCGGGCGCAACGATCCCTGCCCCTGCGGCAGCGGCAAGAAATACAAGAATTGCTGTATGCGCAACGACGCGCAGGGATAACGCGGGAGGATTTTTATGGGCTTTGGATATCTGTTTATCGGTTATCTCATCACCTTTGTGCTTTTTTTAACGGTTCAGGCATTCGGTGTGGGCGGACTTGCACTGCTGGTCGGTTACGGCACCATGATGCTGGGACTCTTTGAGCTGACACGCTTCAACCGCGCCTTTGCGTGGGCAAAATGGCTCTGCGTGCCGCTGCTCGTGACCTCGCTCTACCGACTCACCACCGACCTCGGTACGATGTTCCTCTGGGATTCGTGGATCCTTGGCGGCATCACGGCAACGGTCGTTGCGTGGGTGCAGTTTGCTCTGACCGTGGCGTTCAACCTCGCCGTATTGTACGGTGTGCGCGCCATCGCGCTTGAGGTGGAGCTGCGATCCATTGCGACACGCGCGGTGCGCAACGCGGTCTTTGTGCTGCTCTACGCGCTGGTCTATCTGTTTGCCAATCTCGTGTTCGCGGACAACCAAACGGCGAGAGGGTATCTGCTTTTCTCGGTCATGCTGACACAGGTCGTTTATATTCTCCTCAATCTCATCCTGCTGATCGGATGCACCAAAAACATCTGCGCGGAGGGTGAGGAGGACGTGCCGCGAAAGCCGCACCGTTGGGGCTTTCTCAACAAGCTCGACCGCGCCTACGACGAGACGAGACAAAAAAATATCGACAGCGCACGCGCGGCGGGTGAGGCACTCGCGGAGCGACGCCGCAACAAGAAAAATCGCAAGAAATAAGCAAAAAGGAGGACCTTTGACGTGACGTTGCCGCAAAATCGAAATAAGCTTGAGCTGCTCGCGTTGGCGGCAGGAGGACTCTTTTTGTGTAACCCCGTTGTGGGCTTTTACGACGTATTGCCCGATCTTTTCGGCTATGCGCTGCTATGGCTCGGGCTTTGGCGGCTTTCGGAGCTTTCCGACGATCTGCGGGATGCCATGCGACTCTTTCGTAACCTCATTTGGGTCTCGGTCGGTCAGCTTGCCGCGCAGTGGATCATTCACGATTTTCTCCCGGGCTTTATCAAGCAGATGGAGGGAACGCTCAACGAGGTCAACGAGTACGAGAGTCCCATGCTCGTTTTGCTCGCATCCTTTGCGTGGGCGATCTTGACGTGGTATTATCTGATCCCCGCCGTGCGCCGCCTGTTTGCGGGCTTTGGTACGCTGGCACTTTGCGCGGAGGGAAGCCAAATTGCGACCCTGCGCCGTGGACGTACCGCTTGTGAGCGGATGGCGCGTGTGTCGGTGTGGTTTGCCATCCTCCTGCCGCTTTTGGCACTCCTGCCCGAGCTTTCGATTCTGACTACCTTTGATCTTATGAGTGACCAGCCCTCCGTTACCTTCGATTGGTATCGGTTCATCAACCTCTTCCGCATCGTTTGCGGCATTGTCGCAGGTGTGGTCGGAATCGTTTGGTTTTTGCTCGCGCTTCGATTTTATATCAAGGTCATGCGCGACCGCCCGTTTTTGGAGCGGATTGAAAACAAATACGAGGCAGAGGTTTTGCCGCGCGTGAAGGGGGCGCTGTACCGTCGCGCGTCTGCCGCGTTCGTGCTGATCACGGTCGGGCTTTTGTTTGCGGCAGATATCCGCATCGACGGACATCCCGTTCTGCATCCCGTATTATGTGTGATCCTGCTTTCGGTTGGTCTGTTTGCGATCCTGCGACCCACGCGAGGTGCTCTGCTTGCCGTTTGCGGAACGGGCATTCCGCTCATTGCGGTGAGCCACGCGCACTGGGTGTTGCTCAACGCATATCTGCACGATCACAGGATCGAGGAGGCACTCTACACACCGCGCGCGTACGATAAATTTTTTGTCATTCGTTGCCTCGAGGCGGCGCAAGCCGTGCTGACGGCGTGCTTCTTTGCGGTGATTTTGCTGCTCCTTTGGCGCGCGATCCGTGAGATGGATCGCATGACCGACGGCGCGGTGATCGGGCGGGACTCGCGGCGTTATCTGACCCGTCTTGCTGTGGCGCTTGGCTTTTCGGCGCTGATGGCAGGATTTGGCATTGCAAACGCAATTTTCCAATTGGACGTCAAATTTTTGTGGTGGTTGACACTCGGCGCGTTCGTTGGCGTGCTGTTTGCGACACGCTCCTTCATGATGAACGCGAAGGATGAGCTTTTTTCCTGTGCGCATGAAGAATCCATGAATAAGATCGAGGACAAGAGCGCATACTGATATTGTAATTCCAAATTACAAAAAAGGAGTATGCGTCATGCAAAACTATCAAAACAACCACCAGAAAATCAACCAAAACAACAACCAAAACAATAACCAGAACAAGAAACAGAACAAGAATCAAAATCCGAACAACAATCAGAATAACAACCAGAACAACAACCAGAATCAGAACAAGAACAGATAAG
>JAFTJB010000067.1 GCA_017456625.1 Clostridia bacterium | reverse complement strand
TACCAGCCCGCATAGGTGGCAAAAATTGTGAGAAGCGGATGAAGCCCCAGACTCTTCCCGATCAGACGTGGCTCCATGATCTGCCGTGCCAATGCACCAACTGCGTATAGAATGAGCAAACCAAAGCCAAGGAAATAATTTCCTTGAACAAGTGTCACGATCGACCAGGGAATCAGCACGGTCCCCACACCGAGAATAGGAAGCATATCCACGATCGCGCAGAGCACCGCGAGCAGAAGCGCATATGGCACGCCGAGGAGCAAGAAGCCGACGAGCAGGATCGCAAAGGTCAAAAGCATCAAAAGAAGATAGCATTTGAGATACTTCCAGGAAATGCGGCGTGCACCCTGCTTCCATTTGGGCAGTACCGTTCTCACTCGTTGCGGCAAAAGCGCGCACAGCGCCCCGGTGATCCCTTCTCTGTCAATGCAGAAGCAGAAAGCCGCAATAACGGTGACAACTGCGGAAAAGAGAAAGGACGGAAGCGCGGAAAGCAACCCGCCTGCCATCGTGGGCAACGCGGATGCAAGCGAGGAAAGAAGTGCCGTCAGCATCTCTTCGACCATATCCGAAATTCTCGGAGAAAGACCGTCCTCCCCCGCAAGTCCGACCGAAGCAAGCAGTGCATCCGCTTCTCCCATCCAAGCCGAAAGCATCGCCTCGACCGACCCGTATTCCGCCACTGTCCGCTCCACAAGCCTGCGAAGCTCGGAGACAAGTCTTGCCACCCCAAGAGATAGCAGCACCGCCAACGCGGCAAGGAGCAAAACCAGCACCACCGCACCCGTGATCCTCGGCGACCAACGCATCCGCTCGGCAAGACGCCCCGACAGCGGCGTTACGCAAAGCGATATTCCCCACGCAATCAAAAAAGGAAGCAGCAAGGGCAAGAGATAGCGAAATGCAAAATATGACAGCAGCCCACCCAATACGATACACAAAAGCAGATCCGCCCATCCTTCCACTCCGCGCTTCTCCAATTTCATCCCTCCCCGCATTCGCTTTGTATTAGCATATCCTGCAAGGGCGAAAAATATTTCCCAATTTTCGCGAAAAACTTGACAGTCCATTTCCAATTTGATATAATACTTCTATCTTCTGTTCAAAAAGGAGCTAATATTATGGAATACGGCGTACAGCTTTACAGTGTCCGCGACAGTGTAGCTGACAAAGGAATGAAGGAAACACTCCGCCGCGTTGCAGAGATCGGCTATTCATTCGTTGAATTTGCAGGCTTTGGAGATCTCAACGCAGAGGAGATCCGCGCATGTCTGGATGAATTCGGTCTCAAGGTCAGCGGCACGCACACGAGTATCAATGCGCTCTTGCCTGATCGCATCGACGAAACCATCGCCGACATGAAGGTCATTGGAAACAAAAATCTGATCATTCCCGGAGTAAAGATCAAAACGGCAGGCGATATCCGCGAGTTTCTCGATCAACTTGCGCAGGCACTCCCCAAGCTCCGTGCGGCAGGCATCGAGGTCGGCTTCCACAATCATCATAAGGAATTCCTCCCCAATGAGGACGGCATCTACGCCATGGACGTATTCAAGAAGGAGACCGATATCTTCTTCGAGCTGGATACCTATTGGGCATTCCACGCAGGAGTTAATCCGATCGAGGAAATGGATCGCATGGGTGAGAGATTGCGCTTCATTCATATCAAGGACGGTATTCCCTCTCTTGGCACAGCCGACGGCGGACGTCCGCTCGGTCGTGGTGAGGCTCCCGTTGCCGCGGTATATAAAACGGCGGTCGAGCGAGGTCTCCCTCTCGTAGTGGAAAGCGAAACGCTGAATCCCGACGGCATGACCGAGATCAAGATCTGCTACGATTATCTCAAATCGCTTGAAATCTGATTGTATACAGAAAGGAACAAAATTTTGAAGCCTATGAAATTTTACCGTATTTTATCCTTGCTTTTGGTTTTCATCCTGCTCATCCCCGCCTCCGTCTCCTGCTCGGACAACGAGGGCATTGATGAGGGCGATTTCCAAGCAGAGGTCAGCGAAACAGCCACCAACTACGTAATGATGGAGATCAGCTACACCTCCTCCGAGCGCAAGCTCGTCACAGGCAAGATCGTCATTGAGCTCGATCCCACCGCGGCACCCATCACTGTTCAAAACTTCCAAGGTCTCGTTGCCGACGGCTTTTACGACGGACTCACCTTCCATCGCGTCTACAAGGGCTTCATGATCCAGGGCGGTGACCCCGACGGTGACGGCTCGGGTGGATCTCCCAACAAGATCAAGGGAGAATTCTCCGCAAACGGACACAACAACCCCATCAGCCATACGCGCGGCGTGATCTCCATGGCGCGCAGCGGACTGTCCTACGACTCCGCATCCAGCCAATTCTTCATTGTACACGAGGATAGCACCTTCCTTGACGGTCAGTACGCCGCATTCGGTCGCGTCATTTACGGCATGAATACCGTGGACGGCATCGCGAGAACGCAGGTAACCTACAGTGCAGGTGCGGACACCGTTCCCACCTCCCCCGTCAACCCCGTTACCATCAATTACGCAAAATTTGTAACCGTTTCAGGCAATTCCGTAACGGTTCAAAGCACATCCAACATTACCTCCACGGTAGACTTATCTACCGTGGAGCCTTTTGTTTCGGAAGAAGTTACCACACAGCCAAGCACAACAGCGCCTCAACCAACCGTTACCTCCACCGTACAAACGGCCACAACCGCACCGCCAAGCACGGAGCCGACACCGATCATAACGACCGAGATCACCACAGAGTCGGACAATGAGCCTACCCCTCCCCAGCCTGATCCTCCGCAGCCGGGAGATCCCGATTTTTCAACGATCGCCATCGAGGATTACCAAACGACCGACTCCGTCACCGATCTCGTTCTTCTCACCGTCTCCTATACCGATGAAGACGGCATCCGACAGAGCGGCAAGATCGTTTTCCGACTCTTTCCCTCCATCGCTCCGCAAACAGTCTCACATTTTCAAGCACTCGTCGCAGCGCACACGCTCGACGGTTCTGCGTTTTTCCGTATCGTCAAAGGATATCTGCTCTGCGGCGGTATTACCGATTGCGAGACCGTCACAGGAGAGTTTTCCGCCAACGGCAAGGAAAACACGCTTTCCCACGTTCGCGGCACCGTCTCCATGCTCCGAGGCGCAGACTATAACTCCGCTACGGGACAATTTTTCATTCTGCAAAGAGCCTATCCGCAATACGACGGACAGTACGCCGCCTTCGCCTTTGTTGCCTACGGCATGGATACTGTGGATGCAATTGCCGCCACCCCTCTTGGTCTCAACTCCGAGACCTTTGACCAAACTGCTCCCCTTGATCCCGTGACGATAACGAGCGTACATTTTCTCACACGAAAGGAGGTATAATATGCTACTCTACGTTTCAGACCGACCGCACGGAAATGCGGTTTGCAAGCATCTTTTCTCGCGCGGCATCCTTCTGTTTCGCGCTTCCTTTGAAACCGCTCGCTTTCTTTGCGAGAAGAAGGACACAGGCGGCGTGGTAATTGATTGTATCCCCAACCTCTCCGCAGGGGAAGCACTTTGTCGTGATCTGCGACTCCGCTACCCTACCATGCCGATCGCCGCCCTTGTCTCTCCCGACTGTGTGCCAAATCTTGCCTGTGACCTTTTGATCAGAGCAGAGGATGCCCCCGACACGATCGCAGCGCGCGTTGAGGATTTTTACGTATCACTATGCGGCTGGAGCGCCAAAAGCCTCTCGACCTTTGCGCTCACGTTGAATTTTGATACCCGCGAGGTACACTATCTCGGCTATCCCCTCTCGCTGACTCCGACCGAGCTCTGCCTACTCTACTGCATCTTCTACCGCTCCCCACAAGCGACCACCGCAGATGATCTGCTCTCGCTTTGCTATTTTGGCAGGAGCCGCTCCATCTCCAACGTCAGCGTACAATTGCACCGCATCAACCAAAAGGCATTGCGCATCGATCCTCGTCCACTCATCATCCACACCCGAGACGGCTACCGCCTGCGGGATGGGATCGTCTGATTGCACACAAAAAAGAGCGCCTGCGACTTGTGTCGCAGGGCGCTCTTTTTTATTTACCCCCGCCGAGCCGTGTAATCGGGAAAGTAGAACCCTGTATGCCAGGGCGGTGTCCTCGTCGCGGCTTTACTGCTCCCAACGTCCATGGGCGGTCGAGACAAGTCAATCGATACACGCACATGGGAGGTCTGCAAACCACCGCAGTCATTCAGACTCCTTTAATCAATTGTGGGTTCATTATCACCGATTATCACGCACTAAGCAGGATAATTTCAAACAGATCAGTTCTTCGCAGAGGAATCGTAGTCGATCTCCTCGGAGAACATATCGTCGAATACGTCCGCTACGTCGTCAAACTCATCGTCGTCATCGACCGAAACAAACATATCCTCTCCATCCTCATCCTTCGTCTTCTTGAGAATGACGTACTCGCAAAATCCGCCGTCATTCTGCGCCTTATCAGCCGCATCTGCGGGGATCATTGCAAAATATTCAACGCCCTTGATCTCTGCCGAGCCGATCAGCTCAAACTCGATCTCGTTGCCGTCCTCATCGGTCAGCGTGTAAAACTCTCTGCTTTCTTCCATTTTTTTATACTCCTTGCAGGTAAAAATCTTTCTGTCTCTATTTTACACGATAACGCGGAAATTGTCAAGAGTTTTTTCCTCGCTACGTCAAAAATCAAGCACATCCGAAAGGATGGCGTTGCTGACGTACATCCCCTCTCTTGTAAAAGCCAGACCGTCGCCGCGACGACAAACCAATCCGCTCGACTCGTATGTTGCAAGCTTTTTCTCAAACGGCATAAAGGCAGCCGCTCCAAAGCGCTTTGCAAACGCTGTTTGGGAAATCCCCTCACACAGGCGCATCCGCAGCATGACGTATTCATTCTGCCGCTCCGCTTCCGAGATCGCATCTCGTTCGCATTCGATGCTCTCACCCTTAATATATGCATCAAGATCACGGGAATTGCCAAATCGCGCACCGCAAAAATCCGAATACGCCGCCACGCCAAAGCCGATATACTCCTCACAATTCCAGTATTTCACGTTATGGCGGGATTCATACCCCGCTTTCGCAAAATTGCTGATCTCATACTGTCCAAAGCCGCGATTCTCCAGATAAGCCGCTCCGTCCATATACATCTGCCGAGCCTCTTCCTCGTCCGGCAGTATAAGCTGTCCGCGCGATTCCAAGATCGCGAACGGCGTGCCCTCCTCCACGATCAGCCCGTACGCCGAAATATGCTGCGGAGACAGATCACACACGCGCGCAAGCGTTTGCATATAACTCTCCACCGTCTGCTCGGGAATCCCCGACATCACATCCACGCTGATATTCTCAAAGCCGGCACAACAAAGCGAATCGTAGGTC
Organism: Clostridia bacterium; assembly: GCA_017456625.1. Lineage (GTDB taxonomy): Bacteria > Bacillota > Clostridia > Oscillospirales > CAG-272 > UMGS1865. The sequence goes on along the minus strand of JAFTJB010000067.1, from coordinate 30,036 downwards.
GCACAAAAATCGTCAAAGCTATGCCCTCGACCGAGACGCTTCAATTCATTTGGATGCGTGCTCTGCAAGCCCACGCTGACGCGATTAAAGCCCGCGCGGCGCAAGGTCTTAAATTCCGCGAAGTTCCCCGTACGCGGGTTACACTCCACCGTGATCTCGGCATCACGCGCAACCGTGTAATGCCTCGTCACCGTCTCAAGCATACGGGAGAGACGATCCCCTCCCATCACCGTAGGCGTTCCGCCACCGAAATAGACCGTATCCACCGTGTAATCCCTCGCGCGCTCCGACCAAATGGCAAGTTCCTCGCAGATACGCGCGGTGTATTTCTCCATTACCTCCAATCTTGGATGTGGAAAGGAGCAAAAATCACAGTACAGGCACTTGCTTTTGCAAAACGGAAGATGGATATACAATCCCAATGTTTTCATTTCTCGTCTCCGTCCGATCAATTTAAGACAGCCCCGCTCATCACCCGCAAGAAATTACGGATCACGAACGGGGCGTGCTTTTTTCACGATTCCTCAAATGCCACGGTCAGCGTTCCGACTCCGCCAACAAAGTACACGTCGGTTTCGCCCTTACCGTAGATCTCGCCGTCTACCATTTCCTCACCGTCAAGCGTTGCCGTGCCAAGCCCCTGCGTATACGCGATCGAGTAGTCAGCCGCCGTGCCGTCAAGGATCACGTTTGCGTTGCCAACACCGAGTGTGAGCAGATTTTCACCCTGCAGACGCGCCGCAAGGCCGAGAGCACCGACACCCATCTCGAGTTGGAGACCCTTGATCGAGCCGTCATAGATCGCAAGCATTCCCGCACCACCCGAAACGGTAGCGCTCTCACTGACAAGCAGCTTGTCAATTTCAACCGATCCCGCACCGAGCGTCATCTGCAGCTTCTTGGTGCTGATCTGCTCTGCCAATACCTTGCCCGCACCCGCTTCGATTCTGAAGTTATCCAGCTCTACGTTCTCGGGAACGTACAAAATGACCTTTGCAAAGCCCGTGTAGGAAGGAATCACGCGCGTCTTCTCGGAAATGATAAGCTGTCCCGCGCGCTCATACACGTCGAGGTAACGGTGGTTGCTCTCTACCTCAAACTTGTCACCGACACGGATCTCAAGATCCGCACCGTCCAAAGCAATCTCCACGCGGTTGACCACTTCCTCGACCTCGTAGGTCTTCATCTCACCGATGACCTCTACAACGCCGCCCGACAAAAGCACCGAGCAGGAGGAGAGTGTCAGCGCCGCACAGCAAAGCAGCGCAACCAATGCGAGCAAACGAGCAATTCTGTTATGTGTTTTCATAAAAGCCTCCATTTTTGTGATTGTCAAATTTTATTGAAAATGGGTGATCTCGCTTTATTTTCTGCCCTCGTGACAGATCATGTGAATGATCTGATAGCGCTGTGACAAGCGCTCGAGCAGCTTGTGTGTTGCACGGAGATGCTCCTCATCAAGATTGACGAAGGGATCGTCGAGCAAAAGGAAGGGCTTTTCTCCGTCGCGGTGAAGCTCCTCGGTCAAGGAAAGTCGCACGCAGAAGCGCACGGCATCCTGGTTGCCTCGGCTGAAGCTCTCCATCTCGCGGCTCTGCCCCATCGCGCGCGTACGCACGGCAAAGGAGCTGTCAATAACTGCCTCGGGAACCTCCCCCTCGGTCAATTCGGAAAGATAGTGCAAAAAGCTTTCCTGCATACCGCCAAGGTAGCGCGTGGAAAGCGCCTCCTTTGCCTCCGCCAGCATATTTTGCGTTGCGGTGACGACCTTGAAGTTTGCATTGTAGGTTGCCAAGCGCTCCTCTGCCGACCGCAGCTCTGCCTCCGCCTCGGGAATGCGATCCAGCTCAATGGAAAGCCGTTCAAGCTCCGCGCCCAAACGCGCGTGCAGCTCTCTTGCATCGTTCTGCCTCCTTTGAAGTGCTCGCTCCGCGGCGATCAGCTCGTCATGCGCGGGCACCTCCTCGTCGGGGAGCGGCTTATCAAGCGCCTTTTCCGCAATGAAGGCACGCAATGCATGATCCTTTTTCTTGTATTCCTCGCACAGTGCGCGGTAGGTCACAAAGGAATCCGAGACTGACGAAACGATCTCGCCCGCTCGGCGACTGTTCGTGGTATCATAGCGCTTAAGGAAGGGACGCAGATTTGCCTGCAATGCCTCCTGGCGCTCCTGCAAATGCTTCCGTTGCGCGATGCGCTTCTGATTTTCACGGTACAAAAGCGCGTATCTCTCCGCGTCACGTCTCAATGCCGCAAGCACGCGTGAATACTCAAGCTCCTGCGCGTCGGAATCATATCTTGACACAAAGGCACCGATCGCTCCCGCGACCTGCTCCGCATCCCGTCCGCATTCACGCAGCTGCTCGCCGATCCGACGGCGACGGTGTACGTTTTCTCTCGCCTGCACCGCCGCAGCCGCGAGCTCGGAGAGCACACGGTAAAGATCTCCGTCCGGCGCGGTCTTACAGCTTATAAGGAACTGCTCCACGCGAGCAAGCTCCTGCCGTCTTTCCTTTTTGTAAGCTTCGATCGTGCTCTGTACACGTTCGGTCGCGCGTTGCTCCTCGTCCTTGCGAGAAAATACCGCAAGCAGGATCGCACCGACCGCCGCAACAGCTCCGCCTCCAATCAACAGTGACAGGAAGAGCATCCCCTCCAAAAGGAAGGACAAAGCCGCCAAAATCACACCCAACCCCAAAACGGCACCCGACACGATCATGCGCTCACGGCGCCTCTTGGAAACGTCAAGGCGCGTATTGTCCGCCTGCATCTGTGTCTGCTCGATCTTGGATTGGATCTGCTTTGCGCGATCGAGTGACGTAAACATGGATTCAAAATCCTCAGGGCTCGGTACACCCGCCGTAAACCTTTGCGTGGGCGCTACGGCTGCAAGCTCGCTCTCCAATCGTTTCTGTGTCTCGCGCAAGCGATGAAGCTGATTGCAACGCGCCTCCTCACGCTCAAGCGCCTCCTCGGTAGGCACACCATTTGCAAACAGCTCGCCAAGCACCTCCAATTCCTCCGCATCGGGAGACTCCGCGGGAATGGTACGAAGCGCGGCGTTTGCCTCACGTACCTGATCCAGCATATCCTTTGCCGCGTTCAGCTCCTCCTCGGAGGGAATAAAGCCGCAAAAGACCTCTTCGTTTTTCTTTTTGCGCGCTTCCAGATCCGCAAGCTCCGCGAGCCTGCGATCCTTTTCCTCGAGCAGCGTTGCCCGCTCTCTTGCACGCATCAATGCCTCACGGCGCTTGGAAAGGACCGATGCCTCCTCCTCTGCCGCTACAAGCTGTACGGCGCACACACGCCGCTCTTCTTTTTTTAATCTCGCCTGCGCCTCGACCTGAGCCAATTGCTCAAGCTCCGCACGCAGATCCAGGATCTTCTTTTTCTCCTCCGCGATCGCGCCGCGATTACCCGTCATCTGATAGAACCTACGGCGCTTTTCCAGAGTCTCGCACGCAACGTCGTAGTTTCCCATATCGTTGACGTCCTCAAGCAGGTCGCCAAGCTTTGCGCGAATGCTCGTGCTATCGCTCTTTTCAAAGCCCGCACGCTGGGAAAGATACGCACTGCGCTCAAAGCTGTCCGCATCGATGCCAAACAGCTCTACGCCGAGATTTTCGGAGAAGGCATCGGAGGGCTTGTTGGTGGAAAGATCGTAGAGTGCGAAGGTATCCTGCGCCGCCTTTGCACCAAAGAAGCGCTCCACGCGGAACCGTCCGCGCGCACACTCAAATTCCAAGCTTCCGCCAAACGCACCGCCCTGCCACGGCGTGTATTTTTTTCGTTCGTTTTCGTCGAGCTGTCTCTTGGTGCTCGCCGGGAGACCGTAGAGCATTACCTTGATAAAGACCGCCAGCGTGCTCTTGCCCCAGCCGTTTTTCTCATAGAGGACGTTGAGCCCCTCGTCAAGATCCAGCTTATAGTTCTGCAAAACGCCGAAATTCTCTACCTCCAAACCGATCAGTCTCATACCTCTACCTCCTCTCCGCAGAGTGCGCGCAAACCGCACGCCAACACGCACTCCTTTTCGTGCTCGTCCAGATCCGACGCTAGCACGCGGCGGACAAACTCGCCCTTAAGGGAGATATCGTTTCGGTAATCCTCGGGACGGATGAGCAATCTCGTCTCATCGTAGATCTTCGCAAAATAAAACTTCTCGGAAAGGATAGACAGGAGATAATCGATATCCTTGCTCTGCTCGGCGGGACACTCGCCCGTGAGGATGAGCTTGACCAGGCTCGATGCGGGAACCGACTCGATCGCCGCTCTGACACGCTCCTCCAATTCCATTCTGCCCGTAACCCCCGTGACGTCACAGGTAACGGTATGTAATTCTCTTCTCGCGATGGGAATGAAGCGATGCTCGATCCGCCCTGCCTCGATCTCAAGCAAGACAAATCCCTTTTGTCCGCACTCGTCAAAGCCGCGTCCCTCAAGGCATCCGCTATAGGTTGCAATACATCTGTCATCAAGCTGTGCCGTACGGTAGGTATGCAAATGTCCGAGCGCGAGATAATCAATGTTTTTATTCTTCAGCTTGGAGAAACGGATCACGTCGCGTTTATCCACACCTCTCTCTCCCGTCTCCTGACCGTGAAGCATCACGATATTGAGCGCATCGGGAGCAAGCTCCAGGCGATCGGGATCGGGGTTCTCACTACCCGTGATCACCACGTCTCCGAAATCGTAGGATTGCCATTCCTCCCCGAACAGATACAAATTGCTCGGGCGTTGCTCCTCATCCAGCTCGGACAGCGCGCTTCCGCTGTCGTGATTGCCCGCGAGATAAAAGAAGCAAAGGTCGGGATATTTGCGGATGAGATCAAGCACGTACCGCTCGGTCCGCTTGGTAATATGCTTACTGTCAAACAGATCACCCGAGATCAGGATCGCCGCCACGCGGCTCTCGTTTGCCAACCGTACCAGGCGCGCAAAGGTACCGAGGATCTCGTTTTTCCGTTCCCTCGCCTGCTCGCTTGACAGATTGGACTCCATCGGGGAATCCAGGTGCAAATCTGCACAGTGGATTAGCTTCATTCTCTCTCCTCCAACCAAAAATCAGTACATTCTATATTAGTATAACATATTTTTTTGCGCTTGGCAAGAGCATTTTCCCCACTTCGTAAAAAAACTCTCCGCGCAGGATCAAAAATAGCGCATATACTGTCGTGAGAATGAATTTTTTGAAGGGAGAAGACCGTGAAGCAGGACATTTTGAAAAAGCTGTTTCGAGAATGTATCTCGCGCCGTTACAAGAACACCGTCGATCAGGTCAGCTGGGACTTTGCGCGACGCGGCAACGAGCTGCGCATCTATTTTGAGCCGAGCAACGGCACCTCCGATTGGCTCCACAACCTGAATTTTCACGCCGCTCCGTACAGTGAGATGGAGCCTCCGTGGGAATGTCACGCGGGATTTCTTCAATGCTGGAGAAGTGTGAAGCCGCATCTCGCGTCCCTCCTCGCCGACCCAACCGTCAGTCGTATTCTGATCGTCGGATACAGCCACGGCGCCGCATTGGCACTGCTTTGTCACGAATTCGTCTATTACAACCGCCCCGATCTGCGGGACACACTGACGGGGATCGGATTTGGCTGTCCGCGCGTGCTGTACGGCAGCGTCCCGATCGCGGTCGCGCAAAGATGGGAGCGCTTTTATGTCGTCCGCAATCTCGATGATCTCGTCACACATCTCCCACCCCGCATTCTCGGATACTGCCACGTTGGAAATCTCATTACGGTCGGCAAAAGCGGCACCTACAATGCCGTCGATGCGCACCGCCCGGAGAGCTATCTGAGAGAGTTGTGATAGGAGAAACGGTCTTGGGAGAGGGGGGAACTCTTCCTCAAAGAGTTTCCCCTCTCCCAAACCCACTCTCCTTCAGAACCTTACAAAAAGGCTACCCATCAGCAATGGGTAGCCTTTTTACAACACTCCTTTCGGAGTGGGTATTCATGAGAATCATTTAAAAAGCTTTGCAAAAAAGCGTTTCACCGTCCCCTTAAACCCGTATTGACGGTAATACCGTCGAATCTTGAAGATCAGTCTTGTTTCACTCGGTAAAGAGCAAAGAATTTTATAGATCTGTGCAGCTTTTTCGCCTGGCATTTGTGCAAGCTCGGTTGAAACGGAGTGCGCAGTACGCCACCAAAACACCGAATATACCGCCCGCGGATAATCTATAGGAGTTGCATGATCGGCATAGCAAATCATGGGGTGATACACTGCATCGGTCTCAAGCGTACTTCTTTCACGTCGTGAAGCAGAAAGCGTCTTTTCATCGGCATTGATCCAAAACCATGCCGGATAAAAAGAAACTTGATCACAGCACAATCCTGCAAGCAATTCACCAAGCGATTGTCCCTTCACCTCAGTCCTTGCGTACGCGTCAAAAAAACGATGTGCGCGCATCCGTTCCAGATTCAGAACGCAGGAATCTCCAATGCGAGTAAACCGTTCCGCATCATCACGAGATCCTGCTCCCACAATCCAAAAGTCGTCCACCGAGCAAAGTCGAAAAAAAGCTTCAATATCCCGCATAATATATACGTTCGCAGTAGCGTAAAAGCATTTTTTTACTTTAGGTAGCAGCTCCGCAAGATATAGCGGATAATGCTTCGGTTCATTTTGAATATGTCTGTCGGTGCAAAATGTCATTACGTCCACAAAATTGACCGAAAAATCCGTCCGTTTGGATAGAATGGATACAATAGGCGCGCACACAACTTCCTCTACACCTTCGGTCAGAAAGTAAAAATCAATATGCGTCGTCTTCTTTGCATGCTCAAGAAAAGACTTCACAGTGATTGCCACCTCGGGTAGCGTTTCGCTTGTCAATGGCATGGCAACGGGAATACGGTACTCCGATTGCACGAACACAGATGCCAGCGGAAGCGTTTTTTTGCCCTCCACTTGCATTTTTGCAACAAAGATTCCCGTAAGTCTCTCGGAGATAAAAAATCGCTTCTCGCTCATATCCACGCATCTTGCAAATTCCTCTAAAATCGGGAAAAGCCACGCACAGTACGCAAAGAACATCTCTCTCGAGAAGATCGCCATGTTGCAGAAGCAACCCGTGTCACCTTTTACATAATCCGCAGCAATTGCGCGGTCCTCGGGATGCAATTCTCCAAGGATCCCCAGCGCAAGGTCAAGATCCTCGATCCTGTGATTATCACGATAATGCTCATAAATTTGACTGACCTTGCCGCGATAATAAACGATATCCTGATCACGGACAATATTTCTGACGTTTTCGGTAGAATAGGAAATAAAATCAAGATATGCATCGTCCCATTGCTCATACTCAACAAAACTGAGATCGCGCGCGCGGTCAAATATAAAATGCCTTCGATAGTGCATCAATCCCAGATAATCGGGATTTCCCAGCTTATCGTAATTCTTCCACGCCCAATAGGTTGCTGTCAACTCATTGTAGGAGCTATTCAATTCAGAAATATTCTCACCCGTATCGTCACCGATCATATTTGCTTCCATCCAGGAAAGATCGGGATTTTGTGCCGCACGGGCACATGACCGACCAACGTGAATGGGCGTGAGGATTTCATCTCGCAAAAGCTTGTCGGGCTTGTGATAGCAGACCAACAGCTTCACCGTTACATCGTGTTCCATAGTTCTCCTAACTTGATACAAGACAGAGGAAAACCCTTGGGGCTTTCCTCTGTTGTACTAAAAAAATCAGTTTCCGAACTCAGCGGCAACCGCCTCAAGCGCGGCAATGATCACCTTGTCCATATCATAGTACTTGTACTGACCGAGTCGACCGCCGAAGATCACATCGGGGGTGTTGTCTGCCAGCTCCTTGTATTGCTGATAGAGCGAATTGTTTCGATCGTTGTTGATCGGATAGTAGGGCTCGTCACCGCTCTTCCATTCGGAGGAATACTCCTTGGAAATGACGGTCTTGGGCTGCGTGCCAAACTCAAAGTGCTTGTGCTCGATCACGCGGGTATAGGGCTCGTTCTTGGAGGTGTAATTGACCACCGCATTGCCCTGATAGTTCTCCATATCGAGCACCTCTGTCTCAAATCTCACACTGCGGTATTCAAGAACACCGAGCTTGAAATCGAAGAAGCGATCGATCTGTCCCGTAAAGACGGTCTTTGTCGCAACGTCGGGATTTTCCTTGATATAATCAAAATAGTCCGTATTACAGAGAACGTCCGATCCCTCGAGCATCTTCTCAATGATGGGCGTATAGCCGCCGATCGGGATACCCTGATAGCGGTCGTTGAAATAGTTGTTGTCATAGGTGAAGCGGAGAGGCAGTCGTCTGATGATGAACGCGGGAAGATCCTTGCAATCTCTCGCCCACTGCTTCTCGGTATATTCCTTGACCAGCTTCTCGTACACGTCGCGTCCGACCAGAGAGAGCGCCTGCTCCTCGAGGTTCTTCGGCTCGGTGATATTGAGCTGTGCGATCTGCTCCGCGATCTTTGCCTTTGCTTCCGCGGGGGTCTTAACGCCCCACATTTTGCTGAAGGTATTCATGTTGAAGGGAAGATTGTAGAGCTCGTCGTGATAGATCGCCACGGGAGAGTTGATATAGTGGTTGAACTCTGCAAAACGGTTGACGTACTCCCAAACCGCCTTATCGGAGGTATGGAAAATGTGCGCGCCGTACTTGTGAACGTTGATGCCCTCAACCTTCTCGCAGTAGATATTACCGCCGATGTGCGCTCTCTTGTCGATCACAAGGCACTTTTTGCCTCTCTGCGTCGCCTCATAAGCAAACACAGCGCCAAACAATCCCGCACCGACGATCAGATAATCGTATTTTTTCATAACATTATTCCTATCATTTAAATAATTTTTGGTAGGTCTTTTTAAGAATTTTTTTAATCGTACCAAAGATACCGTTCACTTTCAGACAACGCTTTGCTCTTTGCCAAAAAGTTAACTTTGGCACGCGACTTGCGAGAATTTCCTTATATTCTTCCGTTTGGTAGATTTCATCAATCTTTTTCTTCAAATCTGCATTTGCCGCTGTGAACAGTTCAATACGCTTATCGCGATCGGGCTCTGCCATAAGCAAAATGTGATTCAATCTAACTTGACACCAAATGTCAAAGTCCTCGGTGTATTTTTGATAAGAATGTTTTTCCCAGACCTTGACCAAAGCCAATGCGATATCATTTTGCTCATCCTCCATCAAATACAGGATGTCGCCCCATAAGAAAAAGATAGACCAAATCAGCGTCTTCTTTTTCATCTCGTCATCACGATCCCATTTTTCCATTACATTGAAAACCTTATCGACAAGATCAACATGCAACCGAAGTTTCATAATTTTCTTTTCAGAAGTTTCAGACATAATGGATCCGACACGTCTCCAACGGTAATAGTATAGCTTATGAGATGTAAATACAACCTTTTGTGCGAAAGGTATAACCTCCATTTGGAACACTTGATCTTCACCAAGCCGTATAGATTCATCCATTTTGATGTTATGATCGACAATTAACGATCTTCTAATAACTTGAAGCCACAGGAAAGGTCTTGCTCCTACCTCGTCAAAAAGAATAGCCGGTTCAAATTTTTCGTAAACAATATCGCGTGTATTTGTCATGCGATACATATAGTCGGGAGCGCCAAAGGGCGTAAGTTCCGCACCAAATACCAACATATCCGGATCTTCATGCTTCTCCAAAAGATCAGCAATTGTCTCGTAGGCATTCTCTTCAATATAATCATCAGAATCAACAAAAGTAATATATTCCCCTCTCGCTTTAGAAATAGCAAGATTTCTTGCGCTAGATGGACCACCGTTCTCCTTTGAGATGACAACAAAACGCTCGTCTTTTTGTGCGTACACCTCGCAAACATGGAGAGAATTGTCAGTAGATCCGTCATTCACTAAAATATACTCTACGTCCTCGTATTTCTGTGAGTGGAGCGAATCCAGACATTTTGGAAGAAAGGTGGCAGTATTATATACGGGAATAATAACGGAAATTTTAATGTTGCTCATGATATTTCTCCATTTCTGTCGTTATCGTTGCAAACTCATCAGACATTCTGCGGTAATCATCATTCAATGACCAAATCATATCATCATAATAGAACTTCACCGGATCTGCCATGATACGCGTGAGAATCGACATCTCGGCAGGAGGAAGCATACACTCAGTAAACTCTCCCTTTTCAAAGGATTCGTTAAATTCCTGCGAGAAACGCTCAAGAAATGCAATCTTATGCTCATTTGCAACTCTCTTATAGGTATAGAAATAGTTGTAATACTGTTTTGCAAGAAAAGTCTCGAGATGTGCATTCTTAATATCGGGATTTGCTTCAACGAACTCACGAATAAACTTGTACTCGTCGCACATGCAGAACACCTTTCCCTTGCTGTTAATGCTGGAATTCGGGTTGTCCTGCCTGTAATGATAATATGCTTTATCGACGTAAACTACGCTATTTGCAAGAGAAATGGTCTTAAACCAAAATCCGTTATCCTGATAGGATGCACCGGGCGTTTCATTGTGCCGAATATCAAATAGGCGGATCATAGACGTCTTATAAATACCTGTCCACGTATTCATTCTAAAGTGATAAATATCCTCTGTTGTGTAGGCAGAAATAACCTTGTTATAGAACCAAGGATCAGTAGGCGTTTGAATATAAACCTGCATACCACCGTCCTTGGTTGCAAACTCGTAGTAATCACTTTTCACGATATCTGCATCAAACTTCTTCGCAGTATCATACAAATCGGAGAACATAGTAGGCTCTACCCAGTCATCCGACTCTACAATGCCAATATACTCGCCCGTTGCGGCATCCATACCCATATTCATGGAGTTGCCATATCCGGCGTTTGGCTTAGTAATAACCTTGACACGTGTGTCACGCTTGGCGTATTCATTCAAGATTTCAAGTGTGTTATCAGTCGATCCATCATCAACACAAATAATTTCAATATCCTTCAGTTCCTGCGCAATTACACTGTCCAAGCATTCTTGAAGATAAGTTGCGACATTGTAGCATGGAACAACAATACTAACCTTTGGCATATTACTCCTCACTTTCTATCGTTTAATTGTCTTTGTAATTCGTGATTTTTATTGTAAAGATCACTAATTTTTCGCTCCATTTCACCGAGTTTGCCTCTCACAAAATCATACAATCCCGCGGGGGCACCTGCATGATCGATTTTTAAGCTGTCGCTTAACCATCGAAGCGCTTCAGCTCGCTTTGTCTCTATCACTTGATTGACGGCAGAGTAATCATACTCACCAAACAAGTACTTCTTTTCATTTATGTCCTCATCTTTATCAACTAAACGATCCAACATACCAAGCCATCCCAAAAGCGAAGTAAAGCGAGTACCACCTCTGGACTTATTCATAATACAGATAACAGGCTTATTGAAGATAACCGCCATTGCAAAACCATGATGAGAATCTGTAATCACAAAATCCGAATCACGGAACAACCGGATCCACTCTTCCTCATTTACGTCTTTCAGCGTATTCGGAAGATTGAGTTTCTCATTATTTCGATCAAAGGTACCATATCTGCCGTCCAAAAGATTGACCAACGTTAGTCCCTTTTCCTCCTGCGTTTTAAGAAGCATATTGCGTTTACTCTCATCGGGATCCAAAATATAAGAGAGAACATACGGTGTTTCGATTCGCTTATTGGAATACTCCGCGATCCGATCATAAAATTCACGATTGTTCAAGAAAATCGGATCTATCATTTGCACGGCATCAATATTGAACTCACGCTCACATATATCGACGCCTGTATTTTCTCTCACAGACACAGCATCAAAGCGGGAAAGAAGATAGGAAACGATCTTTTTTGTTTCCGAGCGCGCTTCAAACTTATCTTGCCCAAACGAAGGTGCGTAAGCTACTTTCGTCTTATCATCCGATACAAAATCCAAAAAGAAGCGATATCCGGCATCGCAGATAGCACCGGGGGTCCAAACCTGATCGGATCCAACTACATATTTATCGCAAAGTCGATCATAATTTCCTTGTTCAAAGTACGGATAGCTATCACTGATATTGGCAAATTTATTCATAAAAACGCGAGCAAATACGGTTTGTGGTTCTCCGTCAAGGTGCTTATCCGGACGATCCAAAATAACCGTCTTATATCCCATTGCTTCAATTGCCTTGTAAAGGGAATAATAGGTAATCACGCTCCCGTAGTTAGTTGCATACCAATAACCCGCAATTCCAACATCAAAATGATTTCTTTTAAGCAGATTATCTACTACTTGATCGAAATCGCCATTCTTAATCAACTGATAAAAAACATCTCTTGCAGGATGTCTTATAACAGGCTCCCTCAACTGCGTGTTGTAGCGAATTGCATTCTCTAAAGGCATCTGATAACTCTTGTACATCTTTGGCTCGATCGTCTGATAAATCGCCTTTGCCTTCTCATTATTCAAAAATACAGACGAGGTACCATTGTAATCGTTAAGATCTTGATGGAATTCAGAAATGTGCCAAAAATCGCCGAGGGTAAAATCACCAACGCGAGCCGTTCTGGCAAATTTACAATTATAGCAGCTCTCTCTCATCGGCAGTCCTGCACCAAATGCGCGATAGAATGTCGATTCATTAAAATGCTTTCTAATAATCTCGCCATTTTTTTTGTAAAGTGCAATATTGGAAGACCATTTATAAACTGCTTTGTCTCGAAACTTCAGCGCATCCACTTCATCGAGATCCGCAAGTGTTTTTACATACTGTTCTACAGCAAGGTGAGACGGTACACCATGGCATACAACATCGGCAGTTATCAAGTTACCATATGCCCTACCCAAAAATTTTTTCAGTGCTGCGACTTGGCACGGGCATGCACAAAACAGGAGCGTTCTCCCTTTATCCAAATACCATTTTATTTTTTGATAGGTATTTCCGACCTCGGCTTGATAATATTTGGAGCCCTTGATACTTTCCAACTGCTCCATGTTTTCCGCAAACACAAATTCCAACTTAAAGGTTTCCGTATTAGCAACACCACACACAATGCCATTGTGCGAAAAAACATATTCAGAAAGGAGAGAAAACATACCTCCGGACGAGGATGTTTCTCTTATGTCATCGTGTGCCATCATGCCGTACACAGTCGGAGTCTCAATGAAAAAATCATCAAACTTAACAGATGGGCATCTGTTATAACACAAGCCGCACTTGGTACACTTCTCACTATTTATCACCGGAAACAAAAAACCTTCGCTGTTCTCCTTCATAGAAATTGCGCCAAAAGGACACACATTCATACATGCGCCGCAACCGCTGCAATGATGTTGGGATACGTCCTGAATTGTAGTTTTCATATATTCTCCGTTCTAAAATTTACATTTGCAAGGCACACCTTTTTAATAGTATACCATATATACCTAAATTTTTCAAGATATTTTGTCACAAATACATTTTTCATGTCTATCTCTCGGGAATAATGCTTGTAATTACTTTATTTTTTCAAAAGTTAAACGCCCTGTAATATCAACATACTCCCCTCTGCAAACCACGATACGCACCAAGCAATGCTGATACGTGCAATCCGTTTTCACCCAAGACGAAAGATTCCCGAAAATCCATTTCTGCTTCATATCCGATGTTGTAAGCACCATCTGGATATAGCAACGCTTCATATCGGATCTGACGCGTGTTGAGAAAATATACATTCCCGGAGCAATCTCCTCTTTTACCGAGAGCCACTCGCCGCACGGATTACCGTGACCGCTGTACAGATAGAAAATGGTCTCTACCGTCGTCGTTCCTTCCACGTGAAAATTTCGATCTTCATCCACCGTCAAGGTCAAACCGTTCTTTCGGTAAACTCCCGGCTTCAAGCCTCGTGCGGGATCCAGGCAGCTCTTGGAATTCTGCGCATATTCATTGGCTGTCTTGGAATAGTGTCCAAACACGCGCCGCGTAAATTCGTTCATAAGCATGGCGTTGGCAGATTTGTATTGCTTCCGCGACAGACGATTTCCTGCAATCCCATCGACACATCTGTAAAAATACAGGTAAATATCATCTACGTAGTGAAGTCCGCATTTTCCCCAAACGTGCTTGGCATTTCCTATCATTACGGGGAGCTCATCCACAAAGAAGGCTTTGGGCATCCGCTTTTTCGCGATATCGTACGCCAAGGCAATCAAACGGTTCTCCTCTTGGTAATTCGCATTCGTCAGATAATTCGGAGACGGTATACTCTGTCCTTTTTCATCAATATAGGTAAACACATGCTTAACGTCCACCACAATGATCTTCTGCTGCGGGTAGATCTGCAAAAGGCGATCCAAATAGGTATTCACGATCTGCTCGAGCTCCGTGTCGGTCAGCTCCGAAAGCGAGAGGGTACGTGTTGCCGCAAGCTGACGAAGCTGCGCGTCCTCGGGCAATGCGATCTGTCCCTTTTGGACCTCCTCCTCAAGCGATTGTGTTACGTAGGTCGATCCAAAGCAACGAACAGGCAGGCGCATGGTCGAAAAATCCACAACCAACCATTCCGACCGAACCTCCGACAAATAATCGTCCCATGACTTTTGTACATCGAGCTTGAAATTGCGCTTATAGAAATTCGAGGTCGAGGAAGCGGACGATTCACGAACCAGCTTATTGGCAACCTCCTCGGGCATCTTCTCTCCCACAGCTGAAAGTGGGTTGATGCTCTGAATGAAACGGTCAACAATATATTCGTTTTCATGATCACCGTATCCCTCGGCGTTTTTTGACAGAGAAAAAATATCTCTGCACACGCATGAGCCGATGATACTGACGTGTATCTGTTTCTTCTTGCTTTTCGATCTCATTTCCGACCTCTCCCGTATTGATATTTACAGACGTTTACACGATCTCATTATATATTGTACAATTTTTTTGCTCATTTGTCAATGCGTTTGCGGCGAAATGACGGTTGTAAATGTCGGATATTGCGGTAAAATTCACTTTTTTATCAAAAAAACGCCTCGCGGCATTGCCGCGAGGCGGGATTTGTGCTTTTAAAGCACCAAAGAGGGTGCAGAATAGATTCTTGCCGCCAGCTCCTGGTTGAGCATATACAGACTCTTGGGATCCGAGCCGAAGAGCTCCATCTTGGTGATCATATCGTTGGCATTGGTCTCCTCCTCGCCCTGCTCCTTGACAAACCAGTCGAGAAACTGCATGGTGCGGAAGTCTCTGACCTCATACGCCGCCGAATAGATATCGTTGATCAGCGAGGTGACGTATTCCTCGTGCTCGAGCCCTGCACGGAGCACATCCATGTGGCTCGCAAACACCTTATCGGGCTTTGCGATCGCCTCAAGCGTCACCGTCTGATTTTCGTTTTGCAGATACTGGTAGAAGAGCATCGCATGATCGCGCTCCTCCTGCGCTTGGACCATGTACCAATTCGCAAAGCCGTCCAACCCCTTTGCCTTGAAGTAGTTGGAAAAATCGAGATAGAGATATGCGGAATAAAATTCCTTATTGATCTGCTGATTGAGCAAATCACGTACCTTTGTATTCATCATGTTATCTTCCTCCTGAAATGATTTAGATATCAGCCTTCCAAAGACCGTGCAGATTGCAATACGCATATACGGCGATCGGCTTTTCCCCGGCAAGCGCGAAGCTCACAACGGGAGGCTTGCCAACCTCGAGGCATTTGCGCTGACCGCCGCGATCTGTCTGAAGATACACCCAAAGGATGCTATGCTCCTCGACCATAGGATGCTCGACCGCGCCGATCTCAACTCGGACGAGATCCCCCTCGACCTTGATAACGGGGATATGCTTTTCATGGCTCGCTTCAACGACGCCCGCCTCAAGCTTGGTCATCTTTTTTCCACAGCACATCATAGGAACGCCCGCATCGTGGATCATACCCACCAGATTGCCGCAATGCTCACAGATATAAAATTTATTGTTGTCACACATTTTCATGTCCTCCTGTTCGAATAAAATTTTGATCGTTTTTGTTTGTTGTTTGTGTTGTGCCCTTATTATAGCACGTCGCGACCGAAGTTTCTGTGACTTTGTCACATTGTCAAAAAAAGGACGGAGAAAATTTTCTCCGTCCTTTTAGGGGTCAAAAATTATTCAGCCTTGGGAGCCTCTTCTGCGGGAGCTTCCTCTGCTGCGGGAGCCTCCTCAACTACGGGAGCCGCCTCTGCTGCGGGAGCCTCCTCAACTACGGGAGCCGCCTCTGCTGCGGGAGCTTCCTCTGCTACGGGAGTCTCCTCGACTACGGGAGCCGCCTCTGCTACAGGAGCCTCCTCAACTACGGGAGCTGCTGCCTCTGCTACGGGAGTCTCAACGGTTGCGCTTGCAGCAACGGTAGCTGCAGCCTCAGCCATGATCTTCTGTGCATCCTCGAGCTTCTCGTCGGGAGTCTTTGCAACACCGGTGAGGATTGCATTTCTATCCTCTGCGGAGAGATCACTGCAGAGAACCTTGCGAAGAACAACGATCGCGATCTCAACGACCAGCATGATGATAGCTGCAACGAGAGCCATTTTCAGAGCGCCAAACTCCTCAACGTTCATAGAGAGAGAGGAAACTGCGCCAAGCTCGTCATCGATAAAGTTTACGAACAGGTTCTTCGTGCCCTTAACGTACATCGGAATTGCGCAAGCGATTACGTTGAATACTGCGAAAACGATGTGGTTGTCGGTAACTGCCTTCTTCTTACCGCCGACTGCGCAGGACAGACGCTGTGCGCAATGGGTGAGGTATGTGATGGAGTTAAGAACGAGGATCGCGTAAACGAGGATCAGAACACCGTCAACGATGTACATATTGCTGAACTCGGGAATCGGAAGACCGGTAGCCTCGTTGATCAGCTCTGCCTTTTCCTTGGCATCGATTACGTCAACCATGTAATCAGCCCAAGTGCCGTGCAGGAATGCGTTGAGGATGTTGGTCTTGAGAATGTTGAAGAAGAACGCGATGTATGCAATTCCGCCGATGAGCGCACCGCCCTGAATAACGGTAGCATAGGTGAAGTCGCCGAGGGTGTACGCACGGAGTCTGGAAACGACAAGGTTAAGCAGAACGCTGACGGCTGCCGTGATCAGAAGTCCGAGTGCGCCGCTGCCAAAGCCCATACCGGGGATCACGCACTGGAAGAGCATGAATACGAGGGGCATGGTGAGCAGACCGGGAAGCTTCTTCGCAAGCTTCGGAGCAGCCTCGAGGGGGTTCTTCATCTTTACGAGCGCGGTGATGAGCATAACCAGCGCGGTGATCGTAATAACGATAGGAATGATGAAGGTCATTGCGAGAACGATCAAAACGCCGAGAATTACGATGATGACGGAAAGGATCATGCCGACAGACATGTCGCCCTCAAAATCGATTGCGTTGGTAACCGTGCTTGCAATAGCAACGATGGTAACAATGGTGTTGATACCGTCCTCGGACGTGAGAAGTGCCTCGAGCTTGTCGACCTTATCCTGGTCAACGTTCTCTGCATCGTCACTCAAAACGCCGATGATGTCAACCATCAGGGTAACGCCGCCGATAAGCTTAACGGCACTTACATCCACCTTCTCGGGGATCTCAGCCGTAAAGGGCTCGTCGGTAATTTCCTCGATGGTCTTCTTGATATCTGCTGCATTCAGACCGGTCTCAAGAGAGAGCAGGGGGGAGAAGCTGAAAAAAACGCAAAGCAGTGCCAGGACTACGCAGCCCCAGGTTTGAATCAATGCTGTCGTTTTTCTCGGTACGTTGGGTTGATACATGAGTGTATACCTCCGAAAAAATTAATTGTCAACGCCGTTTATATTTGGCATCGCACCCTCATTTTAAACCTTTCGACACAAATTGTCAACAGTTTCGAGAAAAAATGTTTTCTTTTTTGTATTAATTTTAAAAAAAGAACCTTATTTTTCAGCTTTGGAAGCATCTTCCTTGCCCGTATCAGTGTCAGCAGAGGCTTTTTTCTCCTCGTTTTGCTTTTTGAGCTGCTCGATCTGCGCCTTGAGGGTCTTGATATCAAGCTGGATCGCCTGCACCGCTCCTACCGCGTGTGTGACCTTCTCAACGTCGTTGTCGTTCTCCTCTGTGAAGTGCTTATACGCGATCTTGCCGAGCGACTCATACGCCGCGCTGAGCTTTCTCTCGGTGGAGGAAAGCTTGATCTGCAGTGTCGCGATATCCGCCGCCTGGTTGATCTTATCGGCAGCCTTCCCCGACACGCTCTTTACCTGTTTACGAAAATCATTCCATGTCATAACATTTATTTCCTTTCGGGATCTTTTTAATGGTTTACATTAGTATATACCGAAAATTGGAAAAAGTCAACCGTATATCCGATTTTTTTGCGGAAATACTGAAAATAAGCATTAAAAGCAACTCAAATAAAGCCGAAAAAGGAGCCTTCAAATGAAATTTGACAAAAAGAGCTATCAAAAATTCGCCGAAGCGCACGCCCCCCGTTCTCCCATACTCAAAAACTGCTTTCACGCCTTCTGGACGGGAGGATTGATCTGCGTTTTGGGTCAGGCATTGCGCGATCTGTACACCGACGTGCTCAAAATGTCGACCGAGGATGCGGGCACGCTGACCTCTGTCACACTCATCCTGCTTGCCGCGCTTGCCAGCGGACTCGGTTGGTTCGACCGAGTTGCAAAGCTTGCGGGAGCGGGTACGCTCGTCCCCATTACGGGATTTGCAAATTCCGTGGTCTCCCCCGCCATTGACAGCCACGCAGAGGGTCTTATCCTTGGCGTGGGTGCAAAGATCTTTACCGTATCGGGACCTGTTCTGCTCTACGGTACACTCGCGGGCACGCTGTACGGTGCGATTTATTGGCTGATCGGACTCCTTTTTTAGCGCTTGGCAAGCCTGCGTGACCGCACGCACCAACTCCACATCACGTTTCTTTCCTCCTCACGACATCCTATGTATCCACCACTCCCAAAGATGTTAAAAAAATGTAAACAAACCCCACCGCTGTGGAATTTTAGCATGACATATGCTATAATCGGGTTGTTAGATCAACGATATTCCAATGGGAAAGGAACGACAACGCATGGAAGAAAATAAAGCAACCGAGATTTCCACATCGGATCTCTGGGCGGTGCTCAAGCGCGCCTGGATCCTGATGCTGATCCTCGCGGTGATCGCGGGCGGCAGTGCATTTGCCGTCTCTTATTTTACGCATGAATCCGAATACACCTCTACCGCAAAGATCTACGTCAGCCGAGAGACCGGCAATGCCGTGACCGCGTCGGACATCAGCATTGCAACCACGCTCATCAAGGATTTCATCGAATTGAATATCAATGACAGCATCGCCACCCACGCCAAGGAGCTTTCCGGGAGCGCGCTTTCCGTTCCCCAACTCCGCCGAATGGCAGACCTTACCTACACCGAGGGCACGCGCGTCATGTACGTAACTGTGACGGCGAGCGATCCGCAAACGGCGCAAACGCTGGTCAATGCCTTCGCGGATGCGGTCTGCAAGGAATTCAATTCTCTCTTTGACGTAGAAAAGGAGGACGGAACGGTCCTGACGCAGAAGATGCTGGAGGTCAACTCCTACGGCGCCCTGAACGAATCCCCCGCCAACCCCATCTCCCTCACCCCCGTCTGGGTCTCCGCGGCGGTCGCGGCATTCGCGGTTTACGTCGTTTTTCTGATCATTCATCTCGCCCGCTCCCGTCGCAAGACAGAGGTTATCGCACAAGCCGAGGACAATTAAAGATCGGTCCGCTCCCACGCAGGAGAGCGGACCTTTTTTGTTTGCCGCAAAAATTTCCCTTTTGATGTCACATTTGGATATTATTTTCCGCGTTTTGGATATTTACATTGAGCTATTCATATTTTATAATTAAAGTGAATTTTAAAACAACAGGAGGATTTATCATGAAAACCGTTAAAAACAAGCAGCTTCTCGTTGGCGCAGATTTCGCAGGCTTCCCACTCAAGGAAGCAGTCGTTGCCCACCTTCAAAAGAAGGGTTGGGAGATCACCGACGTAGGTGTTCGCGCAGACTCCGATCCCGATGATACCGATCTGATGTTTCACCGCGTTGGCCTTCGCGTTGGCGCTATGATCGCAGAGGGCGAATTCGAGCGCGCGCTCATCTTCTGCGGCACCGGTATGGGTATCCACATTGCGGCAAGCAAGTGCCCGCACGTTCACGCAGGTGTTGTTGAAAGTGTTCCTGCGGCACTCCGCGCAATTACCGGCAACGGTGTCAACGTGCTCTCCATGGGTGCCTTCTACGTTGCTCCCCAGATGGGCTGTGACATCGCGGACGCATACCTCAACGCAGAGCTCGGCACCGGCTACGAGTGGTGGAAAAACTTCTACGAGTTCCACAAGCTCGCGATCGATGAGCTCGAGGCATTTGACTATGAGGAGTACAAAAAGAACGGCTTCAAGGTCAACAAGCTCGGCGACTTCCCGCTCAAGCTCGAGACCAAGCCCGAGGTATAATCACCATGCCTTTTGCTAACGCGGTCTTTATCAAGCCCGACGCGCCCTTTGTTTGGGAATTTGCGGAAAGGAATCCCTCGCCGCTTTACGCTAAGATCTTTTCGCTTGATGCCGTTCCCGCAAAGGCGGAGCTGTATTTCTCTGCGATCGGAATCGGCTACGCGTATATCAACGGCACCCCCGTGACGGCGGATCTTTTCAACGTCCCCTTCTCGGATTACGAAAAAACGCTTTGGTACGTCAAATACGACGTCACAAGTCTGCTTCGTACGGGAAAAAACCTTATTACCTTTCTCTGCGGAAACGGCTTTTTCAATGAGGACACGCAAAACTCCTGGGATGTTCCCAACGCGGCATGGCGCGACAATCCAAAGCTGATCGCCGCGCTTTGGGCAGACGGTGAACTCGTGACCGCAACCGATGAGAGCTGGAAATGCTCAATGCATTCGCCTTATCTGATGAACCGTCTGCGCCTCGGCGTACATTACGACGCGCGCATTTCCTCCCCCGAGGAGATCACCGTGGAGGACGTAGAGACTTGGTCGGCGGCAAAGCGCGACGAGCGTGCGCCGCGCGGTGTTCTGCGCTTTCACGATGCGGAGCCGATCCGCGAATTCGAGTCCTACGCGCCGAAAAAGATCACGAAATTGCAAAACGGTCGCGTTCTTTTCGATTTCGGCATCAACACCTCCGGCTACGTTCGCATCAAAACGCGCCAGCCGAGCGGTGACGTGATTACCGTTCGCTATGCGGAGATGCTCGACGAGGAGGGCGAGCTTCTCTATTATTCCATGCTCAAGCACTACAAGCAGGGCGAGTTTGCCACCGAGCGCTATATCTGTGACGGCAAGGAGAGAACTTGGTCGACCCGCCTCTCCTATTACGGCTTCCGCTACGCGGAGATCGAGGGGATCGACACACAAAAAACCGAGGTCGAGGCGGTCTTCGTTCATCAGGATATCAAGAGACGAAGTGATTTTTCCTGCTCGGACGAAAGGCTCAACACGCTTTTCCAATGCGGCATCCGCTCCTCGCTCTCCAATTTCTTCTTCATGCCCACCGACTGTCCCTCACGCGAGAAATACGGCTGGCTCAACGACGCGCAATCCTCCGCCGAGCAGTTTTTGACCGACTTTTACGCCGAACGTATGCTGACCAAGTGGAATCAAGATCTTTGCGATGCGCTCGACGATAAGCGAGGCATGCCCGGTATCGTCCCCACGCACGGCTGGGGCTTTGATTGGGGTAATGGGCCCGTTTCGGACGGCTCTCTCTTTGAGGAAGCATACCGCCTCTATCTCCACAGCGGAGACAAATCGACGCTCGTCCACAATCTACCCTACTTCCGACGCTACCTCGCCTACATCAAAACACGCGAGGACGAAAACGGTCTTTTGGATTTCGGTCTTTCGGATTGGATCAATCCCAATGGACGGGAATCTGTTCCAAAGCCGATCATCCACGCGATCTACCGTGTCAAATTCGCTCGCATCGGCGCGCTTGCAGCAAGGCTCGCGGGAGAGGACACCACTGATTTTGATGCGGAGGAGCAAAGCCAGATCGCCCTGATCCGCGCACGCTTCATCAGTCCCGACGGCACATGCAGCGTTAATATGCAGACCCCCGTCGCCATGCTGATCTATCACGGCATCTACGAGGATCTCGCGCCTCTCAAGGCACAACTCAAGCGCCTCATAGAGTTCATGGACTTCCACCACGATTGCGGTATGGTCGGCATTCGCCATCTTCCCATGGCGCTCAACATCTGCGGTATGCAGGAATATTTCTACCGCATCCTGACCGCGCACGGGTTCCCCTCTTACGTCGATTTTCTCGAGCGCGATTTGGGAACGCTCATGGAAAATTGGCGGTACATCGAATCGCAAAATCACCATATGCTCTCGGATTTCATGTCCTGGATGATGAAAACGATCGTGGGTATCTCGCCCGACGATCAGGCGCCCACCTTTGAGGAGATCGAGATCAATCCCTATTTCTTCAAAAGCCTGGATTTCGCGAACGGATACTACGATTCTCCGCGCGGTCGCGTTTCCTGCTCGTGGAAACGCACGGCAGGCAGTATACAATTGGAGATCGCCACTCCAACCGACAATTACGTCCGTTACAACGGCAATATGCTCCCCCAAGGCATCTCCCGCTTTACGCTCTGACAAAAAGAAAGAAGGCACAGTCAGCGACAGTGCCTTCTTTCATCGAATTGTCAATTATTTAATGACCTTGAAATGTACGAGCAGCTGAATGACGATACCCGCAACGACGTAGATCTCAACAAGGATACCCACAATACGGAGAACCCATCCGATCAACGCACCGACAACCGGGATCCACCCCGTCAGCGCGCCTGCCAAGCCGATCGCAAGACCTGCAACCAGAGCAATGACAAAATAGAACAGAATACCGATGAGGATGTTCTTGAGAGAACCGACGTACTTGTACGAAAGTCCAAAGAGCTTCTTCAAATCCATAACCGTAACTCCTTTTCTGTTTTTCGTATATTTCTATACACTCACAGTATATCAGTAAACGCAAAAAAATGCAAGACCTTTTTTAAAAAAATTTGTTTTGTACGGTAATTAAAAGAAAGTCGAAGAAAAATCAAAAAAAGGATTGACAAATGTATAATTATGCGCTATAATCTCTAATGTATCCCAAAATATATACTTTATTGGAGGAAAAACACCATGAAAAGAATCATTAGCATTGCATTGGCACTCGTCATGCTGCTGTCCTGCGTTGCAACACTCGCAGCTTGCGGCGAGAAGATCGGTGTAAAGGTTATCGACATCGCGCTCTCCGAAGAGGAGTACGCATTCGCTGTCAAGAAGGAAGACGCTGAGCTGCTCGGTCAGATCAATGCGTACCTCACTCAGATCAAGGCTGACGGTACCTTCGACGCGATCTGCAACAAGTACTTCGGCGACGGCACCCCCGAGAAGTTCGCTTCCGCTGCGCTCGATCCCGCAAAGGATCAGCTCGTCGTTGCGACCAGCACGGGCTTTGCGCCCTTCGAGATGGTTGACGAGAACGGTCAGTTCTACGGCATCGACCTCGAGATCGCAAAGGGCTTTGCAGCATACATCGGCAAGGAGCTCGTTATCCAGGATATGAAGTTCGAGTCCGTCGTTACCTCCGTCCAGATGGGCACCTGCGACATCGGTATGGCAGGTCTGACCGTTACTCCCGCACGCGAGGAAATGGTCACCTTCAGTAACTCCTACTACAACGCATCTCAGGTTCTGATCGTCAATGAGAACGACACCACCTTCGATGCTTGCCAGACCGCTGCTGACATCGTCGCTATTCTCGACACCCTCACCGCAGAGACCAAGATCGGTTGCCAGACCGGTACCACGGGCGAGACCTACCTCACCGGTGACCTCGACAACCCCGATGGCTATGGCTTCAAGGGCGTTCCCGCAACCAAGATGGGCTACGATTACGCAGCACTTGCAGTTACCGCAATGCGCAACGGCGAGATCAACTTCGTAATCCTTGACAACGCTCCCGCAAAGACCATCGCGGCAAGCGTCAACGACTAATACGAGATTTGCAAAACAAGGCTGCCGATTATTCGGTAGCCCTGTTTTGTGAAGCGATCTCACACTCGCTTGAAAGGATAGAAAAATAATATGAATTTTTTAGATGAATGGTCAGCCTTTTGGCGGCTCTTTTATACCAACGGCGGTTACAAAAGAGTCTTCTCCGAGGGTCTGAAAAACACCTTGACGATCGCAATACTCGGTCTTGTGATCGGTATTCTGATCGGTACGCTGATCGCGGCGATCAAGGTCATGCCCAAGTACAAAACGCTGCCCAAGATCCTCAACGGTGTCTGCAACGTGTACGTCGGCTTCTTCCGCGGCACCCCGATCGTCGTTCAGCTCCTGCTCGCGTACTACGTGCTCTTCCCGCTTATGGGCGTTTCCATCGGATCTCTGCGCACCTGTATTCTGATCTTCGGTCTCAACAGTGCCGCATACGTCTCCGAGATCATGCGTGCGGGAATCCAATCGGTCGATAGCGGACAGATGGAGGCGGGACGCGCGCTCGGTCTCGGCTTTACGCCTACCATGATGAAGATCGTGGTACCGCAGGCGATCAAAAACATTCTGCCCACACTCGGCAATGAGTTTATCGCACTGATCAAGGATACCTCCGTCGTCAGCTTCGTTGCCGCGGTCGACCTCTACAAGGTCTTCACCGAAATCGGTAACGCAAACTACGAGTATCTCGCACCGTACCTGATGATGGCACTCATTTACATCGTCCTGATCATGATGGTCACCCTTCTTTTCAAGCTCCTTGAAAAGAGACTCCACCGTGACGACCGCGCGTGAGAAAGGAGAAGAAAATGAGCAATCAAAACGAAATGAACAAAGAGCTTACCGAGGAATTGATCGTGATCAAGGGGCTCTCCAAGTCCTTCCCCATCGGTAAGAAAAAGACGCTGAACGTTCTCAACAGCATTGACGCTGTCATCCACCGCGGCGAGAAGATCGCTGTCATCGGTCCCTCCGGAAGCGGAAAAAGCACCTTCCTGCGTTGCCTCAATTGTATGGAGGATCCCACGGGCGGTTCGATCATCTTCAACGGCGAGGATCTCGCCGATCCCAAGGTAGACATCAATAAGCACAGAGAGCACATCGGAATGGTCTTCCAGCAGTTCAACCTTTTCAACAACAAGACCGTGCTGCAAAACATTATGCTCGCCCCCATCTATCTCAAGACCAAGAAGGCGGGCGGTCTGTTTGCAAAGAGAGCGGTAAAGAAGCAGATCCGCGAGGAAGCAAAGGAAAAGGCAATGCAGCTTTTGCGCCGCATCGGGCTTGAGGACAAGGCAAACGCCTACCCCTCTACCCTCTCCGGCGGACAGAAGCAGCGCATTGCGATCATCCGTGCGCTCGCAATGGAGCCCGAGGTCATGCTCTTTGACGAGCCTACCTCTGCGCTTGACCCCGAAATGGTCGGCGAGGTCCTCGACCTCATCCGTCAGCTTGCAAACGAGGGTATGACCATGGTGATCGTCACGCACGAGATGGGCTTTGCCCGCGAGGTCGCTGACCGCGTGCTCTTTATGGACGGAGGCATCATTGCCGAGGATGCACCTCCTCACGAGCTGTTCTCCAACCCCAAGCTCCCCCGTACACAGGAATTCTTGAGCAAGGTGCTCTGATTCGTTACCCGTTCATCGGACTCGCTTCGGTGAACGGGTTTTTTATTGACAAGAGCAAAATTCTATGTTAAAATAGCGGTAGTAAATAAAGGTAGGATACAAGTATGAAGCAAAGCATCGTTCGATCCCTCGGAACGGGGATCCGCCGCGCGACCTCCCCCGGACTTCCCACGCAGGCGGAGATCGAGCGCTACGGCGCAGACGGCGAGGAGGCGATCTGTCGCCTCTTGCGTGATCATTTCGAATGTGTGATCCGAAACGTCATCGTTCCGCACAAGGATAAATATCTGGAAAAGGATTTTCTCGTCGTATTTCAAGGCGTGCCCTTTGTCATCGAGGTCAAGGCATGGAAGGGTGTGATCGGCAAGGAAGGCGACACATTCTATCAGAACAAGACAAACGGCACAAGAAAGACCATCAAAAGTCCTGTCGGCACCACCGCCCAGTTTCTGTCCTGTATGCAAAAATATTATTCCATCGAGCGCCCCGTCTACGGCATCGTCGTATTTGCCGATCCCGATTGCACCCTTGCCCTCCCCGACGAGCTTGAGGGAATTGCGCTGGTCAAGGCAGACAAGCTCATCGATACCGTCAAGGCTCGAGTCAAGGCAGAAATTGGCAACTTTGAGGACCTTGACACAGACCGCATCCTGCGCTCGACCCGCTTTTACAGCGTGGATGAGGAGTTTTGCAAGGGTATGCTTGTGGAGGATTATCTCGATCTGTACGACAAGGAAGGACGAGAAATTCTGCTTGACACCACCAAGCTCCGCTTCATTACGGTCGAGCGACAGTCTCTCCGTTTGCGTGACAAGCTCTACGTCACTTATTTAAACGGAGACTCCGACGTGTTTTTCAACCGCGACGTGACCGTTACCGTTGCATGTCTTGACGGCACCTTCCGCAAAATTGCACTCAACCGCATCCGCTATATCGTTTTTTGAGATCCATATGAAATATACAAACGTAGAAAGCTACGTCCCCGAATCCTCTTTTTTCGAGAACAAGCACCACGTGTCCGCTCGCGTGTGCAACGAAAGCTGCGCCGTGGTCGAGCCTGCCGCAGGATTTCGTATCCTTGCCGCACGCGGTGAGAAACTGACCGTAGGCACCGATCTCCGCACCGCGATCGCGCTTACCGCCGAAGAAATAAATGAACTGACCCATGCTTGCCGCGAGGGACATCGCGTTCTTATGAGCGCAAACGGCAGACCCATGCTCGTGTACGCGGATTGGATCCGTCAATTGGGACTTCTGCTCGTCATCCTTCCCGATTGTGAGCTTGCCGCCGCATGCGAGGCGCTGAACGCAATGGGACGGCAGGATATCCTGCGCGCACCATGCGCGCAAAAGAGCAACAGCGAGGCTTGCCGCTTGGCATACCGCGTTCTTTTGGATATATTTGCCTACACCGATGCGATGATGGGAATTCGCACTGCGGCATCCTATATCAACCAAAACCTAACTCTGCGGATTGCAGCCTTTGCCGGTTGTCACACAGACAGTGAATCCGTCTATTCCCTTACGCAACGCGCCGAGACGCTCCAATCCCCACGCACCGTTGCATTTCTACTTTGCGTGTTTCTCTTTCTCCGTCAGCGTGACGGTTCTTTAATCACCGATGCAGAAACCGAGCGGCTCTGTTATCACATCAGCATTGAACGAAACACCCACCTCAAAGCCTCCTCCGTAGAGCCCATATTTGCAAGCGCACGTTGCTTTGATCATTGCTCTGTTCACATAGAGCCAAACGGTACCATGCACATCAGCTTTACACCTGAATTGCAACCCACCTTCACACTCGGCGCAGACCACCGGATCCCGATCAGCGCGTACTGTCTGCGCATTGATACAATTCGCATCTCTGCATAAAATCCCAAGGAGAAGCTATGAAGACCTACCTGTTTGAAGCCCTGCGAAAAAACGACGACAGCACAATCCATATTTTTCGAAGCACCAATACCCCCACACGCTCGCATCCCGCCACCTTCAATCCGCATCAGCACGATTTTATTGAGCTTGTTTACGTTGTTGCGGGAAGCGCCCTACAGGTTGTGAACGAGGAACGCTATGAGGTGCAACGAGGAGACCTGATCTTTATTAACTACGGCTCGACCCACGCCTTTATGCCGCACGAGCCCTTTACCTACGTCAACATCTGCTTTAAGCCCGAAACGTTGGCTAAAAGCGTTATCACCCCCGAAAACGCGTTTGCCGTTCTTCAGCTCACGGCGTTTGACGAGATCCGTCGGGAAAGCGACGAGAGCATGATCTCCTTTACGGGTGACGAGCGAGATGAGATCGAGCGAACGGTTCTGGCAATGGAGCGGGAATATACCGAGCGCGGTGCTTCCTGGCGCACCATGCTGGAAAGCTACATGAATATCCTCATCGTTCGCCTCTTACGCCGCGTACGATTGGAGGTCTCGGACAAAGCCGCCCCCGATATCTGGACGGAGCTTTCCACCTATATTGATGACAACCTCGGTTCGGACCTGACCCTCCCCACCCTTGCGGGAAAATGCTTCTATAATCCCTCCTACTTCAGCCGTGTTTTCAAGGATCGGTTTGAAATGTCCCTGACCGAATACATCAACCGTCGCCGCATCGAGCACGCCCTCCGCCTCCTTGAGGAGACCACGCTCTCGGGCGAGGAGATCGCCGCACGCGCGGGTTTCTCCTCAAAAAGCTCCTTCTACCGTGTTTTTACCAAGCATACGGGGTGTTCTCCCTCCGAGTACCGACAGACAAAAGTAAAAAAATAAGACAGAGAAGTAAAAAAAAGCACTTCCCCATTTTCATTTTTTATGTTAAAATAAGCTTGCATTCAAAATTCAACCTAAAAAGGAGATTATGCGATGAAACTGAATTTTTCCGAGTACAAGGACAGAGTCTATGCCTGCTGGGTTGGTAAAAACATCGGCGGCACCATGGGCACCCCCTACGAGGGCGTGCGCCACACGCTTGACATTAAGGGCTTCGCGACCGAAGCAAACGTCGTTCTCCCCAACGATGATCTCGATCTTCAGCTTGTTTGGCTCGATGCGGTAAAGAAGATCGGCCCGTACGATCTCACCGCCGCAAAGCTTGGCGAATTCTGGCTCGATTTTATCGTCCCCTATTGGAACGAATACGGCATTGGTAAGGCAAATATGATGCGCGGACTTTGCCCGCCGCTCTCAGGCGACTACAACAACGATTGGAAGCATTCCAACGGCGCTTGGATCCGCACCGAGGTGTGGGCTTGCCTCGCACCCGCTTGCCCCGACGTTGCCGCAAAGTTTGCAATTGAGGATGCGCTCGTTGACCACGGCGCAGGAGAAGGCACCTATGCCGCTGCGTTCGTTGCCGTTCTGCAGTCTGCCGCTTTCGTTTGCAATGATATCCGTAAGCTCATCGACCTTGGTCTTTCCAAGATCCCGAAGGATTGCCGCCTGGCTTCCACCGTCCGCCTTATTCTTGATTGCTACGACCAGGGCGTTCCCGCAATGGAGTGCCGCGAGCGCGTTCTCGCACTCAACGCAGATATCGGTGACGGCTGGTTCGAGGCACCCTCCAACGTCGGATATACCGTTCTCGGTCTGATCTACGGCGAGGGCGATTTCAAAAAGTCCATGATCACCGCCATCAACTGCGGAGACGACACCGACTGCACCGCCGCTACCGTTGGCGCAACGCTCGGTATTATGTACGGCATGGCAGGCATCCCCGAGGATTGGCAGAAGCACATCGGAGACGCGATCGTGATCAAGTGCATGAACACCTGCACAGGAGCCACCTACCCCAAGACCTGCACCGAGCTGACCGAAAGAGTGGTTGAATACGCGCCCATCGTACTGAAGGCAAACGTGATCTATACCCAGTCCAGAACCCGCAAGGCAGAGAAGGTTGAACTGACCGAGGGCGCAAGCGAAATCCCCGAAAATATCTTCGATATCTTCTACAACGATTTCTTTACCTTCGAGCGTCTCTCCAACCTCAAGCCCTATTCCTTCGAGGTTCCCTTCGGACCCGTCAACGCGATCGTCACCTACGACAGAGCACCCGACATTACCCCCAACGGTACGATCACCGCGCATATCCGCTTTGAAAACCTCTGGAGAATTTACGGAAACGGATTGCACAACCTCTCGCTCCGTTGGCTCCTGCCCGAGGGCTTCTCGGTCACGGGTCCCAAGGCGCTCACGCTCGTTCACCACAACTCACATCAGCATCACGCAACAGAGGCTGACTACGTGATCACCGCAGGCGAGAACGTAGAGGCAACCAACCGCCTCGTCCTCGAGGTCGTTATCGAAGGTCACCACACCGCAGGCTATATCCCACTGGTATTGCTTGGATAATAAAACATTCTCAAGCAACAAGCCCTCTGACAAGAGGGCTTGTTGTAAAAACAGAAGCGGTTGATCCTTT
>JAFTJB010000066.1 GCA_017456625.1 Clostridia bacterium | reverse complement strand
CCAGAAGCCTTACGACATCTGGGTTTTTTGGGGTGGCATCCATTAAGGATGCACAATATGGTTGCGGAGGTGGGATTTGAACCTCACGACCTCCGGGTTATGAGCCCGACGAGCTACCAAGCTGCTCTACTCCGCGATATTTGGTTTTTTGCCCCCCGGTGGTGCCGGTAACCGGGATCGAACCGGTACGATACTTTCGTATCACGGGATTTTAAGTCCCGGGCGTCTGCCAGTTCCGCCACACCGGCTGATTGCACCGAGAGTTTTCGCGCTCCCTGTCGGATTGCATTTGGTATTATACCACATATTCCTTACCTTGTCAAGCCTTTTTTAAAAATATTTTTATTTTGTTGACCTCTCATCCTGTTCTATTTTAGGATATGCCGCGGGCCTCTCAATTATTCATTCCTCGCGCTTCTTGACTTTTTTCTTTTTCTGTGCTACAATATTTTTACATATCTATTTTACATTGGAGATCTATCATGAACGGCATTCGCTCCCTTTGCACATTTTTGGCACTTCTTCTCGCCCTCTCGCTCATCTCGTGTCTTCCCACCGCCCCCTCAAGCAAAAGCGGCAAAACCGACACCTCTGTCAGCGACACGGACGAGCCTACGGCAGTTACGACTACGCCCGACTCTCCCCTCTCGACCGAGCCCACCACCGAGGATGTCACGACCGACGCGCCTACAACCGTCACTACGACCGACGATTGGGAGCCACCCGCACCGAGCGAGCCCTCTCTCGACGATTATCCGGACGTTGAAAACTATCTGACCGTCTTTGAGGAAAACGCCTTTGACTCGCCTGTTTCCATGTACGTCTGTGTCGCATCCACGCTCGCCTACGAGTACCCCACAGGCAATCTCAACGCGATGTCGACCACCTACACGATGGGCAAGCGCGTGACCGTTCTCTCGATCGCGACCTTCGACTCGGTGCAATGGGCACAGCTCTCGATGGAGCGCGAAAACGGCATGCCCTACGGACTTGCGTACGTCGAGGCATCGGCACTCGCAAGCGAGGCAGCATTTGACAACACCGACCTCGATGCCATCACCTCGACCTTTTCCTTCACTCCTCTCGACACGCCTCGCAAAATGGCGGTCTCCACCGCGATCGGCATGACCTTTCTCCCTGTTTACACCATGCCCATTGCCAATGAAGCCTACGCCACGGGGCTTGTCGGCGGCGGTCATCACGTCGACGTCTATGCCGACGGCACGGGCGCATATGAGGGCTGGGTGCTCTTCTATTACGCGGATCACGCAACGGAGCACGGCTACTATTTCATGCGCGCGGAGCATCTCATCCTGCGCAATTTGGGCTAACGCAACGACTTTTGCAAAAAAAGCACAGCCCGTCATAACGCATCAGCTCTTCCGCCATATTGACCGCAGAGAAAAATTCTCTGCGGTCTTTTTTTTCAAAACCTATTTTCTTTTCGCTCGCTTTGTGCTACAATAGATACAGATTTTTGAAAGGAGGGATGACCGTGACCTATCGCGATATCTGTTTGCGGCTCGCATCGGCAGGAATTGAAAGCGCCGATTGGGACGCGCGCCTGCTCATGGAGCATTTTCTCGGCACCCGCGCGGCGGAATACTTTCTCTCCCCCACCCTGCAAATCGACCCAAGCGACGAGCTTGAAGCGGCGATCGAGCAACGTGCGGCGCGTTATCCGCTCCAATACATCATCGGAACCTGGGACTTCTACCGCCAGACCTACGAGGTCTCGCCAGACTGTCTCATTCCGCGCTCCGACACGGAAACGCTTGTGGAGGAGGCGATCCGCCGTCTGCCTCCGCGCGCCTACTTTGCCGACCTCTGCACGGGCAGCGGCTGCATTGCGATCTCCACGCTTGCCGAGCGCCCCGATACCACGGCGATCGCCGTTGATAAATTTGAGCGCACGCTTGCCATTGCCTCGCGAAACGCCATTCGCAATCGCGTAAGCGACCGCATCGAATTGCGCCTCTGTGACGTTTTGGAGCCCGATTTTTTGGGTACGTGTATGCAATTGGATGCGATTTTATGCAACCCCCCCTACATTCGCACCGAGGTGCTCGCATCTCTCGCGCCCGAGTTGAATGCCGAGCCTGCGGCTGCACTGGACGGCGGTGCGGACGGCTTGATCTTTTATGAATCTCTTCTGAAAAACGGTGCGAAATATCTAAAGCCCTGCGGCTTCTTCCTCTTTGAGATCGGTTACGACCAAGCGGACGATCTCTGCCGTCTGGGCAAGGAATACGGCTTTGACGGAATTGAGATCCTGCGCGATCTCGGCGGCAACGACCGCGTGGCACGGCTTTGGCGGGTACGCGCATAACCTATAAGAGGAGCGACCCTATTGAAAGTGAGGAATGAAATGAATATCGTGGTACTTGCGGGCGGTCTTTCGCCCGAGCGCGAGGTCTCCCTGACCTCGGGAAGCCTTATTGCGAACGCGCTCATGGAAAACGGGCACAGCGTTCTGCTTTTGGACGTTTACGTCGGCATTGACGAGATGCCCTCCGATCCGCTCACGCTCTTTCGCCGTGACGGAACATATACACATAC
This sequence comes from Clostridia bacterium, assembly GCA_017456625.1. Lineage (GTDB taxonomy): Bacteria > Bacillota > Clostridia > Oscillospirales > CAG-272 > UMGS1865. The sequence goes on along the minus strand of JAFTJB010000066.1, from coordinate 7,616 downwards.
GGTCTCCGAGGAGATCCCCGATCTCGACGCGCTCCGCGCGCGCTGTCACAACGGCAACGCGCTCATCGGTCCCAACGTCATTGACGTTTGCCAGGCGGCGGATCTTGCCTTTCTCGCGCTTCACGGCGCAATGGGTGAGAACGGTCAGCTCCAGGCAACGCTCGATGCCTTTGGGATCCGTTACACGGGCTCGGGCTACGCGGGTAGCCTTTTGGCGATGGATAAGGATCTCTCCAAGCGACTGCTATGCAATGCGGGTGTGCCGACACCCGAGTGGATCTATCTTCCACGGGCACAAAGCGATGCCGTAAGGTGCGTGATCGAGGCGATCGGTCTTCCCTGCGTGGTGAAGCCCTGCGGCTGTGACTCGAGCGTGGGAGTCTCGATCGTAGAGACCGAAGGAGACCTCAAGACAGCCCTTGACGAGGCATTTTTGTGGGGCGCGGTCTTGGTGGAAAAAAAGATCACGGGGCGCGAATTGACGGTCGGTATTCTCGACGGAGAGGCGCTTCCCATCGTGGAGATCATCCCCAAAACGGGCTTTTACGATTACAAAAACAAATATCAGGGCACGACCGAGGAGGTCTGCCCCGCAGAGATCCCCGCAGAGGCGACCGCGCGTGCGCAGGAATTGGCACGTCGCGGCTTTACGGCACTGCGGCTCTCGGGCTACGCGAGATTGGATTTTCTGCTTGACCGCGACGGCGGGCTCTGGTGTCTGGAGGCAAACACGCTCCCCGGCATGACTCCGACCAGCCTCTTCCCCTTCGCCGCGCGCACCGCGGGCATCTCCTATCGAGAGCTTTGCGAAAAATTGGTCGAGCTTGCAACCTAAACGATACACCTCTTCCTTCTTGGAGGAGGTGTATTTTTATGTAATAATCTTGACATATTCCTTATAAAGTGCTAAAAAATACGTATAACAACAAAAAAATAGGAAGCTTTTTTGCAATGCGGCAAAAAAAACGCCGTTTTCATGAGAGCTTTTTCGTTTTTTTGCGACTATATATTATGTAGGATATTTTATCAAGGAGGACATTTTTTATGAAACGCATCAAAAGAATCCTTTCCACATTCCTTTGCCTCGCCATGATCCTCTCCCTCGCCGCGTGCGAGCAGGGAGAGCCCGGACCGCAGGGTGAGCCCGGTATTCAAGGCATCCAAGGCGAGCCGGGCGCACAGGGCGCGCAGGGCTTGCAGGGCGAAAAGGGTGACAAAGGCGATAAGGGAGACAAGGGCGACCAAGGTGAGCCCGGTGTTTCCCCGAGCATCACGGTCAGCCCCGACGGCTATTGGGTGATCGACGGCACAAAGACCGCGCACAAGGCGGTCGGCACCGACGGCAAGACTCCGACCGTCACGGTCAGCACGGATGGCTATTGGGTGATCAACGGAACCAAGACAAGCTACTGCGCGATCGCGCGCGATGGCGACAAGGGTGAGACGGGAGACGACGGCATCACCCCCAAGCTTCGCATCAATACCATCTCCAACGAGTGGGAGGTATCCTACGACAACGGCACGAGCTGGACCTCCTTCGGCATCAAGGCAACGGGAGAGAATGCGATCACACCCAAGCTCCGCATCAACGCGACCGATAACAAATGGGAGGTATCCTACGACAACGGTCAGAACTGGGCATCTCTCAACGTAACGGCAACGGGCGCGAACGGCACGAACGGCGAGAATGGCATCACTCCCAAGCTCCGCATCAATGCCGACAACTATTGGGAGGTCTCCTATGACAACGGTCAGAGCTGGGCTTCTCTCAACGTCAAGGCGACCGGTGAGAACGGACAAGACGGTCAGAACGGTCAAAACGGCGAGAACGGCAAAGAGCTCGAAATGCGCATCAACTCCACCACCAACGAGTGGGAGTACCGCTATGAAGGCGACACCGCTTGGACGTCCACGGGCGTGAAGGCGACGGGGGCGACCATTGAAAAGGTTGAATTTGATTCGCTTGGCAGACTTGTCATCACGCTGACGGACGGCACGGTGCTCGATCCCGTTGAAATGCCAAAGCCTACCGTTACACACACCGTGACCTATGATCTTGGCTACCAAATCTATAACAGAACCTCTACGCAGACCGTAGCACACGGCGAGGTTGCGCTCAAGCCCCAGGATCCTATACGCGCAGGCTACACCTTCAAGGGCTGGTACGTCGGCGACGAAAAGTGGTCCTTTGTCGGCTACACCGTCAACTTTGATCTTACACTGGTCGCAAAATGGACACCCGTTGAGGGCTATGCCATTGACTACGTGCTCAACGGCGGCACCAACGCAACGACCAACCCGAACGAATACCGTGCGGGTGCTACGCTGACCCTTGCGGAGCCTACGCGTGCGGGCTACACCTTCACGGGTTGGTATACCTCCGCCGACCTCCGCGACAAGATCACGGAGATCACGGCAACAACGACAGGCGACCTCACGCTTTACGCAGGCTGGAGCGCAGAGGTAAAATATACGCTCAACTCCAAGGGCGGCATTACACTCAACCGCTTCAACGATGACGATGCAACCGAATACACCGTACCCGCAACGGTCGACGGTCACACGGTAACAGAGATCGGGGTTCAGGCATTCGTTTACAGAGACAATCTTCTTTCTGTCACGCTCCCCGACACGATCGAGATCATCAATAACGATGCCTTTTGGGGATGCTACAATTTGAAATTCATTAACATTCCCGAGGGTGTAAAATCCATCGGTGATCAAGCACTCGTTGGCTGCTGGAGCCTTGAAGCATTGGCACTTCCCGCAAGCTTGGAAAGCATCGGTCTCAATTCCATCTCATCGAGCTACAATATAAAATCGCTCACAGTTGCAGAGGACAATGAAAAATATTACAGTGTCGGCAACTGTATCATCGAGCGTGCAACGGGCATGCTTGTTGCAGGATGCTCCGCCTCGGTCATTCCGAACGACGGCAGTATCAAATCGATTGGGGACTCCGCGTTTATCAATGCGGCAAAGCTCTTCTCGGTTACGATCCCCGCAAGTGTGCAGTCGATCGGAGCAAATGCCTTCAACGGTTGCTACAGTCTTGTGGAGGTTCACAATTACTCCGATCTCGCATTGGAAAAGGGCTCGAATGATCATGGCGGTGTTGCAAGATATGCCGACCATATCTATACTGCACTCACCCCCTCCAAGATCACCGAGAACGGAGACGGCTTCGTCTTCTACACCAACGGTGACAAGTGCTACTTGATGGATTACCGCGGAGAGGAGACCGTGCTCACACTTCCCGCCACCTACAACGACACCACCTACGCAATTTACCAAAGAGCGCTTGCCTGCAAATCTCTTGAGGCGGTCACGATCCCGAACGGCGTTTGGGGCATTGGTACCTCCGCATTCAGCTCCAACTTCTCCCTGTCGGCATTGATCCTGCCGGACAGCGTGACCTATATTGCTGAAACATTTGTTACGATTTGTCCAAATCTTCAATACATCGTGCTTCCCACAAAGGTCACCTACACAGAAGACCACTTCTACAGTACAAACGTCTGGAAGGATCTCTATTATCGCGGCACCGCGCAGGAATGGGCATTTTACAAAAGCACAAGCAGCTTGCCGGATACGCTGAATATACATTATTACAGCGCACTCCGTCCCACCGATACGAGTGTCTCCTATTGGCGTTTTATCGGCGGCGTGCCTACTGCATGGTCAGAAATCGAGGATTCCATCGGTCTTACCTTTGAGGACAACGGCGAGGGATACACGCTCACAGGCATCGGCGAATGCACCGACACCGACGTCATCGTTCCCGCGACCTACCTCGGCAAGCCCGTAACGGCGGTCGGCAGTGCCGCGTTCATCTCCAATGAAAAGATCACAGATATCGTCCTTCCCTCCTCTGTAAAAACGATCGGCGAATACGCATTCTACAATTGCGGTGCGTTGACCGCGATCGTATTGCCCGAGGGTGTGGAAAGCATAGGGTCCTGCGCGTTCAACTACTGTAGCGGTGTCACCTCACTGACACTTCCGAGCACGCTCAAAACGATTGGCTCCACGGCATTCGGATATATCCAAGCAGAAGCGATCGTCATTCCCAATCAGGTAACGACCATCGAATCCTGGACGTTTATGGACAACAATGCTTTGAGGTACATCGTCTTTGGTCCTAATCCGACTGACATTCGATCGGCTGCCTTCTACAATTGCACCGCATTTGACACCGTATACTACAAGGGCACTGCCGCAGAGTGGGAGGCCTACGGGATTGGAAATTATCTTCCCTACGAAATCACCGTGTACTTCTATCTGGAGTCCGCGCCTACCGAGCCCGGCATCTATTGGCACTACAACGACATCGGCGAGATCGTGTTCTGGGAGGAGTTCGTCCCCTCCGAGGGGCTCTACTTTGAGTTAAACGGCGCGCAGGACGGCTACGTGCTCAAGGACATGGGCGAGTGCACCGACACAAAGGTCATCATCCCCTACACCTACGAGGGCTTGCCCATTGTGGATATCGATTACAATTTCACACTTCCCGAAACAGTCACCTCTCTTACCGTCTCGGGCAATATCAAGGCGCTCACCACCTGGCTGTTCTATGAGCACCAAGGATTGGAGGAGGTTATCTTCCTGGAGGGCGTTGAAGAGATCAAAAATTATGCCTTCATGGATTGCACCAATCTCAAAACGGTCATACTGCCGCGAAGCATTGATACCGTGTGGGATTATGCATTCAACGTTCACAACAAAGCTCTGACCTTCTATTATCTTGGCACTCGCGCAGAGTGGGCAAACGTTACGAAAAGCAGTGAAATGGGCACCTACTGCACGGTTGCGTTCCTTGCAACGCTCGGTACACCGTTCGAGGTCAGCAATGCTGACGGCCACCTCAACTATGCAGTCATTCCCGAGTCGGACACGCTCACCGTCACCTTCACGGAATATAACCCCGTTGACGATAGTATGAGCATCGGTTCTATGTTCCGTGACGGAGAATATCTCTATTGCGATGAAGCGTACGATAGCGATAATAAGCGGTACAACGTATTCCACATTTCCGTGACCGCGGGCGAGCCCTGCGTTTTGGAAATTTATTCCTACAACAACATGACCGTCACCTTTGACTAAAACCCATGCCCCCTGCCTCCGCAGGGGGCATCTTCTTCCTTCTTTTGAAAAAAATACGAATTTTGGAAGAAAAAATTTGTCAAAAGATATTGAAAAAAGCGCGTTTTTTTGCTATAATATTTTGTATTCTATGGAGGATGACTTGAAATAGTAAATCTTACAGCTTTATGGAGGATAAATTTATGGATTCCAACAAAAGACCGGACAGCATGCAGCGTATTACAAACATGGCGCTCGCAAACGCATTTATCGATGAGCAGGTCGCGGCAGTTCGCGCACAGGTGGGTGACAAGAAGGTTCTTCTCGCACTCTCCGGCGGCGTTGACTCCTCTGTCGTTGCGGCACTCCTCATCAAGGCGATCGGCAAGCAGCTTACCTGCGTTCACGTCAACCACGGTCTGATGCGCAAGGGCGAGAGCGAGCAGGTCATTGAGGTCTTCGGCAAGGAGCTTGACGCAAATCTCGTTTACGTAGACGCTACCGACCGCTTCCTCGATCTTCTCGCAGGCGTATCCGAGCCCGAGAGAAAGAGAAAGATCATTGGCGCGGAATTTATCAACGTATTCGCGGAGGAGGCATCCAAGCTGGAGGGAATCTCCTTCCTCGCACAGGGAACCATCTATCCCGATATCCTCGAGAGCATCAAGGCGGCAGAGGGCAAAAAGGCAGTCAAGTCTCACCACAACGTGGGCGGACTTCCCGAGGATCTTCAGTTTGAGCTCGTTGAGCCCATCAAGCTCCTGTTCAAGGACGAGGTAAGAGTGGTTGGAGAGGCACTCGGTCTTCCCCACGCCATGGTCTACCGTCAGCCCTTCCCCGGCCCCGGACTCGGTGTTCGTTGTCTCGGTGCCATCACCCGTGACCGCCTGCACGCGCTTCGCGAGGCAGACGCGATCCTGCGTGAGGAGTTTGACAACTGCGGACTTGCCGAGAAGGTATGGCAGTACTTCATCGTCGTTCCCGACATCAAGAGCGTCGGTGTAAAGGACGAGAGCCGTTACGAGGGCTGGCCCGCGATCATCCGTGCCGTCAACACCAAGGACGCTATGACCGCAACCGTCGAGGAGATCCCCTACGCGATCCTGCACCGCATCACCGACCGCATCACGCATGAGGTGGAGGGCATCAACCGCGTTCTCTTCGACCTCACGCCGAAGCCCACGGGAACGATCGAATGGGAATAATAAACGTGTCCAAGCCCAATCGATAACAGCTTAAAAAGCCAAAATCGAATATTCTCATCAAGAGAAAAAATAGCCTTGTGAATTTACTTTCACAGGGCTTTTCTTTTATCTCTTTTCCCAAGGACAACACATCATTCCCACTCAATCGTTCCCGACAGACTTCGGCGCGATGAATCGCTGAAATAACTATATATATGTTATGTTTTCATGCTATTTTGAGAGGAAAGAGCTTATCCCTATATAAATGTATACCTTGTATTTGAATTTGTTTTTTGATGTGGTTTGCTGATATTATTTACTATGGTTTTTGGGGAATGGTTGAGGCTGAGAGATTTTGTCTTTTGAGGCTGAACCGCATTGTCTTGTAATACCATTTGTCTACCCCCAATCGATAACAGCCAAAAAAGCAAAATCGAAATCCGCAGAGATTTCAAACAAAAGACCGCTTTTTCTGTCAAAAAATGATAGAAAATGCGGTCTTTTGTTTGTTATTTGGTTTGTGTGTTTTTGCTTTGCGCTGAATGACGCAGCCCCTTTTGTGAATACGTGTTGAGTTTTTGAACCGATTACTTACCCGGGGATGCGGTATCGGAGCCGTCGCCCACAAGACCGAGACGCTTTGCGGCATCCTCTCTCATCTTGTACTTGAGCACCTTTCCCGCTGCGTTCATCGGGAAGCTGTCCACAAACTCAATATACTTGGGTACCTTGTGGCGCGCCATGCTTGCCTTGATATATGCGCTCATCTCCTCGACCGTGACACTTCCCTTTTCCTTGAGGATGATGCACGCCATGATCTCCTCTCCGTACTTCTTATCGGGCACGCCGATGACCTGTACGTCGCGGGTCATGGGATGGGTATAGATGAACTCCTCGATCTCCTTGGGGTAGATGTTCTCGCCGCCGCGGATGATCATATCCTTGAGTCGTCCCGTGATCCTGTAGTTTCCGTTCTCATCGTAGCAGGCAAGGTCGCCCGAATGGAGCCAGCCGTCCGCATCGACGGTATCCTTGGTCGCGTCGGGCATCTTGTAGTAGCCCTTCATGGTGTTGTACCCCTTGGCGCAGAACTCGCCGTTGACACCGGGTCCAACCTCCTCGCCCGTCTCGGGATCGATGATCTTACATCTGACGTGCGGGAAGGCGCATCCGACCGTCTCGGTACGAACCTCCAAGGGATCGGTCCAGGAGCTCATCGTGTTACCCGGCGCGCACTCGGTCTGTCCGTATACGCTGACGATACCCGTCATGTTCATCTCGTCGGGTCTCGCTGCGCGCTTCATCAACTCGGGAGGACATCCCGCGCCCGCCATGATTCCCGTTCTCATG
>JAFTJB010000065.1 GCA_017456625.1 Clostridia bacterium | reverse complement strand
TTTTTTCTTCAAAAGTGGCGAAAAACCTTGAATTTACGGGCATTTTTGATAATAAAATCAGAGTTTTATTCTCATTGTGGTTTTGCCGTGAGAATACAATTTTTTTGCCCCATACGATAAAATAACGTTACCCGATGACATTATAAATAACCAAGCTCCCAAGGAGGCTATCCTCTTTGGGAGCTTTTTTTGCATTTTTATACTTTTGGCAAGATAAAATATTAATTTTTTGAAAATTTTGTCAATTTCGCCTATTCCATTTTTTGAGAAAATATGATATAATTGAAGTAGAAAATCGGCGAATGAGCACGACCGCCCGATCTGATTTTCGATTGAGGAGGACCGAAAAAGATGTTTGCAGTGAATGACTATGTATTTTACGGCTCTGGAGGAGTTTGCAAGATCGTAGATATTCAAACGGCACCTTTGGAGAGCATGCCCAGGGATAAGCAGTATTACATTATGCATTCGTTGCATGATGCGAGCAGTGTCATGTATATTCCCGTGGACAGCGACTGTATTTTCCTGCGACCGCTCATTTCGCGCACGGAGGCAGAGGAGCTGCTTGCGCAGATTCCGTATGTCACGCCCCTTGAGGCGCCGAACGCAAAGCAGCTGCGTGAGTGTTATGCCGAGGCAATGCGCCGCCATATGCCCATCGATTGGGTAAGGGTCATTAAGACCGTGTGGCTCCGCATGAACGAGCCGCGCCCTGCGGCGCGCCGCATTTCCGAGACCGAGCGCTCCTTCGCGGAGAACGCAAGGAAGTATCTTTATACCGAGCTGTCGCTTGTTTTGGATGTTTCCGCCGCAAAAATGGAGGAGTATATTGCTGCATCGGTAAATAATGCAATTTTATAATACAGATAAGAGACAGAAGCGCTTGTAACTGCGGTTACAGGCGCTTTCTTAGCTTATTTATTCGTAAAATCCGCTTTTTCGCCTTGACAAATAAAACGGTGAGGTGTATAATTAAAGTAGGTTCGTATACCGAAAGAAGAACATCACAGACACAGAAAGGAACTGTAATTATGAAGCACACTACGTTGGTCATCCTTGCCGCAGGTCTGGGCAGCCGTTTTGGAGGCAACAAGCAGATCTCCCACGTCGGACCTCACGGCGAGATTTTAATGGAATATTCTATTCACGATGCGATCAAGGCAGGCTTTGATCAGGTCGTTTTCATTCTTAAGGAGGAGATGGTCGAGCAGGTCAAGACGACCGTTGGCGATAAGCTTCCCGCAAACGTACGTGTGGATTACGCGGTGCAGGATTATTCCTCGATCCCCACATGGTATGAAATCCCTGCAGACCGTACCAAGCCCTTTGGTACCGTTCATGCGGTTTTGGCTGCAAAGGACGTCATTCGCGCTCCCTTCGCGACCGTAAATGCGGACGACTACTATGGCAGAGAGGCTTTTGAGACCATGCACAAGATGCTCACCGAGCTGGAGGACGCATCCGACGCGGCAATGGTTCCGTATATTCTCGGCAATACCATGAGCGAGAATGGCGCGGTCACACGCGGTGTTTGCAAGATCGTGGATGGCAAGCTCTCCTTCATCGACGAGACGAGCAACATTCAGTACGGCGAGGGACGCACCATCGTTTCGGATAACGGTGTATTGGATGCGGGCGAGCAGGTTTCTATGAACATCTGGGGCTTCCACAACGAGCTTCTTCCCGCAATGGACGAGTACTTCAACACCTTCCTCAAGAACATCAAGCCCGGTGAGATCAAGGCAGAGTGTCTCCTTCCCATCATGGTCAACGAGTTCCTTGAGAGTGGCAAGATCGAGGTGCGCGCAAAGGCATCCGAGGACCGCTGGTTCGGTATTACCTATCAGGCAGACCGCGAGGACGTTATGAACGAGCTCGCAGCACTTCACGAAAAGAACGTTTATCCCGCAGATCTCTACGCAAAATAATTAAAAATCTTCCCCCCAAAAAAAGCACGAAAAAAGGAAGTATTTGTATGCTAAACATTAGAAAAATGGTGTTGGTCCTGATCGACATTGCCATTTTTGCTGCCTCGGTAATGTTGGCGGTGCTGCTTGGCTCGCTCAAGGAAACGCCCATGCCCTTTGACTTCCCGAGACACTTGATCGGCGCTGTGATCTTTATTGCGTGTATTTTGCTGGTACGGTCGCTCTTCCGTTGTTATACGAACGTTTGGCGCTACGCAAATTCCAGGGTGTACCTGTTTATGGTCATCTCGGACACAATCGGCGGCGCGATTGCGCTTTTGATCAACTATCTGATCGGGTTTACTCATTTTGGTATTTTTCGCAGTCTGGCGATCGTATCCATCTTCTGCGTATGCTCGCTCTCTTCCAGATTCTTTTATCAGCAGTATTACCGTTACTTAAACAACCTTGGCGTACATGATCTCCACCAAATCGGTGTTGCGATCGTTGGTGCAGGGCAGGTAGGGTCGCTTTTGGCAGAGGAGTTTTTGTACAATTCTGCCTCGCATTACAATCCGATCTGCTTTATTGACCGTGATACTCGAAAGGTTGGCAGCCGAATTTGCGGTATCAAGGTCTACGAGGAATCGGAGGCTCTGATCGAGAAGCTCAAGACTATGCCTGTTCAGGAGATCATTTTTGCCATTCCGTCCATGGACGGAGACAGAGCAAAGGAGCTCTATGACGTTTATTCCCGAACGGGATGCAGATTAAAAATGTATGACGGTCTGCATCAGGGTGAGATCGATCCCAAAAGCGTTACCTCGCAGCAGATCCGCGAGGTTCGGATCGAGGACCTTCTGTTCCGCGATTCGCTGGAGATCAACAACGACAAAACGAAGGAATATTACAGTGACAAGGTTGTTCTTATAACAGGCGGCGGTGGCTCGATTGGAAGCGAGCTTTGCCGACAGGTCGCAAAATGCAAACCCAAAAAGCTTGTTATATTTGATATTTACGAAAATAATGCATATGAGATCCAGCAGGAATTGACCCGTCAATATGGCGGTCAGCTTGATCTTTCCGTGGAGATCGGATCGGTACGTGATCGCGCTCGATTGGAGGCTGTGTTTGCATGCTACTGTCCTAACGTGGTATTCCATGCGGCGGCACACAAGCACGTTCCGCTCATGGAGCACAGCAACTGCGAGGCGATCAAAAACAACGTTTTCGGTACGCGCAACGTCGCGGATATGTCGGAAAAGCACGGGGTAGAGAAGTTTATCCTCGTTTCCACCGATAAGGCGGTCAATCCCACCAATATCATGGGTGCAACCAAGCGGATGTGTGAGATGGTCGTTCTCTGCCGCAAGGATAGCAAAACGTCCTTCTCTGCGGTGCGTTTTGGCAACGTGCTCGGATCGAACGGCTCCGTCGTTCCGCTCTTCCGCCGTCAGATCGAGGCGGGAGGACCCATTACCATTACGGATCGCCGTATCATTCGTTATTTTATGACCATATCCGAGGCATCCCAGCTTGTGATGAACGCGGGTGCCATGGCAAAGCGCGGAGAGCTCTTTGTTTTGGATATGGGCAAGCCGGTCAAGATTATTGAGCTTGCGGAAAATATGATCCGCCTTTCGGGACTCCGTCCTTACCGTGATATCGATATCAAGGAGATCGGACTTCGCCCGGGTGAAAAGCTCTACGAGGAGCTTTTGATCCGTTGCGAGATTTTGGACAAGACCGAAAACGATCTGATCTTTATCGAGCATGATACGCCTCTCTCGCGCGAGGAGGTCGATGCAAAGCTTGCACTTTTGCAAAAGGCGGTTGAGGAATCGCAGCATAAGAGCGAGTCCCAAGCCATTAAGCTTGCGATGAAGCAGGCGGTACCCACGTACCGCGAGCCCGAGGAGATCAACGTGAATGCATCCGCATCCCGCGAGATGCAGATGGCGAGATAACAAAAAAGCACCAAGGCTTTAAGCCTTGGTGCTTTTCCTTTATTCCTTGAACATCTTCAAAATATCGTCGCGGTTGTAGTACTGCTTTTTGTCGCAGAAGCGGCAATTGACCTCGAGAACTTCCTTTTTGCCCTCTGCTTTTTGCTCCTCAAGGAGCTTCAGAAGATCGTTCTGACCGAGCGTGATAAGCGCCTTGGTGGTGCGCTCGCGACTGCAATTGCACTTGTAATCTACCTCAAGCTCATCAAAAACATCATAGGGAATATCACGGAGTGCAATATCCGCGATCTCTTGGTTGGTCAGTCCCTCGTCAAAGAGGCGGGAGACGTTGGAAAGAGCGGAGACGTTTCGCTCAATGAGGTCTACCGTGTCGGATGCCGCAAAGGGGAGGAGCTGAACCAGCACACCGCCTGCCGCGCGGCAGGTGCAATCGGTGCCGATGAGCACACCCAATGCGCATACCGTGGGGATCTGCTCGCTTTGCGCGTAGTAAGCGGCGATGTCCTCTGCGATCTCACCGCTGACAAGACGGATGGAGCCGTTATAAGGCTCACTGTCGCCCATATCACGAATGATGTTGAGAAGTCCCTGTCCGACTGCGCCGCCAACGTCAAGCTTTCCGTTTGACTTGAGCGGAAGATCAACGGCGGGATTTTGAATGTATCCGCGTACGTTCCCATAATAGTCGGCAACCGCGAGCACATGACCTGCGGGGCCGTCGCCGTTGAGTGCTACGGTAATGGTATTGTTTTTCTCACCGAGCATGCAACCCATGATGGAGGTTGCGGTCAGAAGGCGACCGAGCGTTGCGGAGGCGGTGGGAGTGGTGTTGTGAATGCGGATCGCCTCGTTTACGATGTCGGTGGAGCGAATGACGTGGATGCGCGCCGAGCCGTCACGGGTCATGGCGCGTAAAATGGTGGCTGACATAATACGGTTTCCTTTTCTGTTGTATTCTTAATTTTTAATGGCACGCGTGGCAAAATACCAGCGCGGCGTCGTTTCTTCAATGGGGGAGAAGCGGTAATCCGACCAAACGCCGAGCAATTCAAAGCCTGTATCGGCAAGAAGTGCCTTGAGGGTGTCAAGGTCATAGCAGTATTCATGCTGCTGCTCGTCCGAGCGGCGGTAGGAGCCGTCCGGCATTTCCTCAAAGAGCGAAAGATCAAACTCGCAGGTCTTGTGCTCCGAGTCGTAGAAATTCTGCCAGCCGCAGTACACAAGCCCCGTGTCTCCTTCTCCGTAGTCGATCTCGTCCTCGAGGACGTAGGCGTTGTTGCCGTAAACGTGCTCGAATTTGTAGGGTGTGTTTACGTCAAAGAGGAACAGCCCGTTTGGATCGAGATAATTGTGCACGCAGGCAAAGCACGCACGCAGGTCATCCTCGGTGGGGAGGTAATTGAGGCTGTCGAGGCAGCAGGTCACAGCACCAACAGTGCCGTAAAGCTCGAAATTGCGCATATCCTGCTCGAGATAGAGGATCTGCCGTCCCGCGGAGCGACCGAACGCCTCGGAGAGCATATCGCAGCTTCCGTCCACGCCGATCATGTCGTAGCCGCGTTTAGCAAGCTCCACAGTCATGCTGCCCGTTCCGCACGCGAGATCGAGCAAAAGGGTAGGGCGTGTGGGGAGATATCTGTCAAAGCACGCCTCGAAAAAATCCGCCCACGCGGCATAATCGATCTCCTTGTTCAGGCGATCGTAAACGCGCGCGATGGCAGTATAGCTGTTGTGGTCCATTACCTTCGTTCCGCCTTTTCCAATCTCTCGAGAACGGTGAGATAGCCGTCGTTGCCGTACTTGAGACAGCGATTGACACGGCTGATTGTGGCGGTGGAAAGTCCCGTCTGCTCAGCGATCTCAGAGTAGATGTAATTATTTTTGAGCATTTTTGCGGCTTGGAGACGCCGCGCCATTTCCTGCAATTCGGAAACGGTGCAGAGATCTTCAAAAAAGTTAAGACATTCCTCTTGGGTTTGAAGCATCAGGATCCCGCGGATGAGATATTTCAAATTGCTGTCGGAATATTGCTTTTCCATAAATAACCTCCGATATTTTTGGATTTGCGGGGGTGATCTCTGCTCATATTGTACCATTTTTTTTTGCCCTTGTAAAGGGATGAAGCGAAATTTTCCAAAAAACACGGAAAAACGGAAGAGAATAAATTTTTTATAGGAGATTTTTACAAAAAATTCGAAGTATCTATTGACAAAGTGGGAAATTGGGGGTATAATAAGAGTGTCATATTTTATCATGAGAT
>JAFTJB010000064.1 GCA_017456625.1 Clostridia bacterium | reverse complement strand
CTCGACCAAAGCGCGGGAGAGAATCTCCTCGACGTGGCGGCAGGGAACAAAGGTCATGCTCTCGCGCGCCAAGGGATCGATCTCCTCCAGATCGCGGAGGTTATCCTGCGGAATGAATACGGTCCTGACGCCTGCGGTGTAAGCCGCCATGGTCTTTTCCTTGAGTCCGCCGATGGCAAGCGCCTTGCCGCGCAGACTGACCTCGCCCGTCATGGCGATATCACGGCGTACGGGGCGACCCGTCAGTGCGCTGATAAGCGCGGTCACCATGGTCACGCCCGCGGAGGGACCGTCCTTGGGCGTTGCGCCCTCGGGGAAGTGGATGTGAATATCCTTGGTCTTATAGAAATCGGTGGGGATGCCGTACTGCTTTGCGACCGAGCGGACGTAGCTGACGGCGATCTGTGCCGATTCCTTCATCACGTCGCCGAGCGAGCCCGTGGTCTCGATCTTGCCCGTTCCGTCGAGAATGGCGACCTCTACGCGCAAAAGCGTGCCGCCGAGCTCGGTGTAGGCAAGCCCGTTGACGGTGCCGATCTCGTCCTGCTCCTCGATGCTCTCGGGGAGGCATTTGCGCACGCCGAGGTACGTTTTGACGTCTTCGGTGTCAATGACGAGGCGGCGCGTTTCGGTCTCGAGGAAGTGCTTGCCCGCCTTGCGGCAGAGGGTTGCGAGCTTTCTTTCCAGCGTACGCACACCCGCCTCACGAGTGTAGTAATCGATGATCTCGGTGACTGCACCGTCGGTGACGGTGAGCATCTTTTTGTTCATGCCGTGGCGCTTGAGCTGCTTGGGGATGAGATGATTTTTTGCAATGGCGAGCTTTTCGCGCTTGGTGTAGATCCCCAGCTCGATGATCTCCATACGGTCGAGAAGCGGACGGGGAATGCTGTCAAGCGAGTTTGCGGTCGCCAGGAACATGCAATGGGAGAGATCGAAGGGAAGCTCGACGAAGTGGTCGCGGAAATTCTTGTTCTGCTCGGCGTCAAGAACCTCAAGAAGTGCGGAGGTAGGATCGCCGTGCGTGTCACGCGTGAGCTTGTCGATCTCATCGAGCAGGATGAGCGGATTGGAAACGCCCGCCTGCGTGACGGCGGTGATGAGGCGCCCGGGCCTCGCACCGCTGTAGGTCTTTCTGTGTCCGCGGATGTCTGCCTCATCGCGGATGCCGCCGAGCGAGATGCGAACGTATTTGCGGTTCATCGCTTTCGCGATGGAGGAAGCGATAGAGGTCTTACCCACACCGGGAGGACCTACGAGACAAATGATCTGATTGCGCAATTCGGGGCTGAACTGCTTTGCGGCGATGTACTCAACGATACGCTCCTTGACCTTTTCAAGTCCCGTGTGATCGGCATCAAGCACCTTTTGCACGGTGGAGAAACGAACGCGGTCGCGCGTGGTCTTGCCCCACGGAATTTCAAGGCAGGTGTCGATGTAATTGGAGAGCACGGTCGCCTCGGCGGAGCCGTAGGGGATTTTTGCGAGCTTTTCGTTCTCGCGGAGCAGCTTTGCCTCGACCTCTGCGGGGAGGGAGGATGCGCGGATGCGCTTTGCGAACTCCTCGGTATCGGAGCCCTCGCCGAGCTCCTCCTGAATGACCTTGATCTGCTCGCGGAGGTAGTATTCGCGTTGGTTGCGGTTCATGCGCTCGTCAACACGGAAGCGGATCTCCGCCTCGGTCTCGCGCAGCTCCGCCTCTTCGTCGAGAAGATGGAGCAAAAGCTCGGCGCGGTTGAGCGGATCGAAGCACTCCAGGACGGACTGCTTGTCGGCGGTGCGGGTGATGACGGTGGAGGCGATGAAATCGGAAAGCTCACCGGGCTCCTCGATCATTCTTGCCGCCTCAATGAGACCCTTACCGCCCTTGGGCAGGAGAGAGAGCATATCCTCAAGGGCTTCAAGAAGCATACGCATGCACGCCTCGCCGCGTACGCCACCGTGATCGGGCAGGATGATCTGCTTGCACATCAGCTCGGCCTCGAGGAGATCGTCGGTTTTTTTATATTTTTTGACTGCCGCACGTGTTAACCCCTCGGCGACGAGACGGATGGGTCTGTCGGGGGAGCGGAGCATCTGCTTGATCTTGACGATGGTACCCACACGATAGAGTCCGTCGCCGTCGGTCTCCTCCTGCTCGTCTGCCTTGGAGGAGGCAACGAGAAACAAGAGCGCGTTACTGTCGGAAGCCTTGGCGACCGCCGCGTTTGCCGCTTCGCCCGTGACGTCAAAATTGATGGGCAGAGCGGGGAAGGATACCGTGTCGCGCATATTGATCACGGGCAGGGTAATTTCTTCGATTCTTTCTACAAAAGAGGGCATTTTTTATCCTTTCGGGAAAAGGGCACAGATATAGCCATGATATAATTTATAGTATTATATCACACAAATTATGAAAATTCAATAGGTTTGTAAAAAAACTTGCCGAAAAGATGGCGTTTTTAACAAAGATGTAATAAAATACAAAAACGGCGTTTCATGTTTTTGCCTTTTCGGGAAAAAACCGAGTGCCTTCCTTTTTCGGAAAACGTGTTGACATTTAAAATGGGGAATGGTATAATAAAACAGACAAAAAACACCGATTTCGGAACAGGAGGGCGTATGAAATCCAATCCTTTCGTGCTCAAAAGTGAATATACACCCACGGGCGACCAGCCGCAGGCGATCGAGCGGCTCGTTGCGGGCATCGAGCGCGGGGAAAAGATGCAGACCCTGCTTGGTGTGACGGGCTCGGGCAAGACCTTTACCATGGCGAACGTGATCGAGCGGATCAACCGTCCCGTGCTCATTCTCGAGCCGAACAAGACCCTCGCGGCGCAGGTCTGTACCGAGATGCGGGAATTCTTTCCCGACGCGGCGGTGGAGTATTTCGTCTCTTATTACGACTATTATCAGCCTGAGGCGTACATCCCGGGCAAGGACATGTATATCGAGAAGGATGCCCTGATCAACGATGAGATCGACCGCTTGCGCCACAGCGCGACCTGTGCGCTTTTTGAGCGGCGTGACGTGATCATCGTCGCCTCCGTGTCCTGCATTTATTCGCTCGGTGACCCGAGTGAGTATCAGGGGCTCGTGCTTGCAGTCAGACCGGGGATGCAGGTCAGCCGCGAAATCTTTATTCGCAAGCTGGTCGCGAACAGCTACAACCGCAACGACATGAGCTTGCAGCGCGATTGCTTCCGCGTAAACGGGGATACGGTAGAGGTCATTCCCGCGAATATGAACGATTCGGCGCTCCGTGTGGAGTTCTTCGGTGACGAGATCGACCGCGTTTCGGAGATCAATATCGTCACGGGCGAGCTCATTCGCGTGCTCTCCTACGCGGCGATCTATCCCGCTACGCACTATGCCGTGTCTGACGAAAAGCGAGAGGCGGCGTTGGCGGAGATCGAGGCGGAAATGCGGGAGCGTGTCGCGTTTTTTGAGTCCGAGAACAAGCTTATCGAGGCGCAACGCATCCGTGAACGCGTCAAATATGACCTTGAAATGCTTCGTGAGATCGGCTTTTGCTCGGGTGTGGAGAACTACTCGCGTGTGCTCTCGGGCAGACCCGCGGGCTCGACTCCCTTTACGCTCCTCGACTATTTCCCCGAGGATTACGTCATGTTCATCGACGAGTCGCACGTCACGGTTCCGCAGGTCGGCGGAATGAGCGGCGGCGATACGGCAAGAAAAAAGAATCTTATCGATTACGGCTTTCGCCTGCCGTCCGCCTACGATAACCGCCCGCTCTATTTCACCGAATTTGAGGAGAGCATCCATCAGGCGGTCTTTGTCAGCGCGACTCCCGGCGATTATGAAAGCAAGCACGCAACCTCTGTGGTGGAGCAGATTATACGACCTACAGGTCTTTTGGATCCGGAAGTGGAGGTTCGTCCCATAGAAGGTCAGGTTGACGACCTGATGGGTGAGATCCGATTGCGCGCCGCAAAGGGGGAGCGCGTTCTGGTGACCACGCTGACCAAAAAAATGGCGGAGGACCTCACCGAATACTTTGAAAACAACGAGATCCGTGTGCGCTACATTCACCACAACGTGGAGACGATGGAGCGTATGGAGATCATCCGTGACCTCCGTTTGGGCGTTTTTGACGTCCTGGTGGGGATCAACCTCCTCCGCGAGGGCTTGGATATCCCCGAGGTGTCGCTTGTTGCGATCCTCGATGCCGATAAGGAGGGATTTTTGCGTGCGGAGCGCTCGCTCATTCAGACCATCGGACGTGCGGCGCGTAACGCAGAGGGCAAGGTCATTATGTATGCCGACACCGTCACGCGCTCCATGCAGGCGGCGATCCTCGAGACCAACCGCCGCCGTGACATTCAGGATGCTTACAATAAGGCGAACGGCATCATTCCCAAGACCGTTGTCAAGGGCGTGCGCGACGTCATCGAGATCGGTGTTTCCGAGGAGAACGAGGGCAAGCGACGGAAGGGCGGAGAAGCCGCTTCCACACGCAAGCTGACCGCGACCGAGCGCGAGAAGACGATCGAGCTTTTGACCCGTGAAATGAAGGATGCGGCGCGCAGGCTCGAGTTTGAGCAGGCGGCATTCCTGCGCGATCAGATCCAAAAGCTGCGTGAGGGAAAGATCAACGCGCCTCAAAAAACGCATACACGTCGCCAAAAATAGTAATATTTTATCTGTTTTACGAACACGTGATGTTCTCTATTTCTCTATCCGAAGTTGCCCTCTCAGTCACCTGTGGTGACAGCTCTCCCAAAGGGCGAGCCTATACAAGTCCCACCTTAGGTAGCCTAATAGCCTCCCACTTTGGGGGAGGTGGCGCGACGCAGTCGTGACGGAGAGGGAATTTATCGTGCAAAATAAAGGAGTAACCAATATGTCCAATGAGATCAAGCTGCGCGGAGTGCGCGTGCATAACCTCAAAAATATAGACGTGACCATCCCGCGCGACAAGCTGGTCGTTCTGACGGGACTTTCCGGCTCGGGCAAATCCTCGCTTGCGTTCGATACGCTCTACGCCGAGGGTCACCGCCGCTTCGTCGAGTCGCTGTCCTCCTACGCGAGAATGTTTTTGGGACAGATGGACAAGCCCGACCTTGATTCCATCGAGGGACTGTCACCGTCCATTTCCATCGATCAGAAGACCACCTCCAAGAATCCGCGTTCGACCGTGGGTACCGTGACCGAAATTTACGATTATCTGCGACTTTTGTACGCGCGTATCGGTATTCCGCACTGTCCCGTCTGCGGCAAGGAGATCCGTCAGCAGACCACCGATCAGATCATCGACCGCATCCTCAAATTGCCCGAGGGTGAGCGATTTATGATCCTTTCTCCCGTCGTTCGCGCGCAGAAGGGTATGCACGAAAAGGTGCTTGCCGATGCGAAACGGCGCGGCTACGTGCGTGTGCGCGTGGACGGAAGCCTTTACGATCTCTCGGAGGAGATCAAGCTCGACAAAAACAAAAAGCACAGCATCGAGATCATCGTGGATCGACTTGTGATGAAGGAGGGGATCGAATCCCGTCTGTCGGACTCGGTCGAGAACGCACTTGCCGCGGCGGACGGACATCTGATCGTGGTTACCGTGCCGCGCGAGGGCGAGCCCGTGGAGATGGAATTCTCGCAGAACTATGCCTGCGAGGAGCACGGCATCTCCTTTGGCGAATTGGAGCCGCGGATGTTCTCCTTTAACAATCCCGCAGGCGCGTGCGCGCATTGCGCGGGGCTGGGAGATCTGCAACGCATCGCGGTTGACCGACTCATCCCAAACAAAAAGCTCTCCTTGCGTGAGGGTGCGATCCAGGTCAACGGCTTTAAGACCTTGGAGGAGGAGAGCTGGAACGGTCCGCTCTTTGCCGCCGTGGGGGAGCGCTTCGGCTTTGGTTTGGACACCCCCGTGGAGCAATTCAGCGAGGATCAGTATCAAAAATTGATGTACGGAACGGGTGGGGAGATCTATGATATCCACCGCTGGTTCGGTCGCGAGGAGCACCATCAGAAGGTGCATTTCGACGGACTTGTCGCCATGATCCAGAACCGTATGCAGATGATGAACAACGACTACTATCAGCAGTTCGTGGAGGAGGCTCCGTGTCCCGAGTGTAACGGGCAGAGGCTTGCTCCCGAGCAGCTTGCGGTCACGGTGGGGGGACTCAATATCCATGAATTCTGCTCGCTTTCCGTCGAGCGTGAGCTGGAATTTGTCAATGCGCTCGAGCTCAACGAGACCGAGACGAAGATCGCGGGGGAGATCCTCAAGGAGATCCGCGAGAGGCTTGGCTTCCTTGTCAGTGTCGGACTCGGCTACCTCACCCTCTCACGCAAGGCGGGAACGCTTTCGGGCGGTGAGGCACAGCGCATCCGTCTCGCAACGCAGATCGGCTCCTCGCTCGTCGGCGTGCTTTATATCCTTGACGAGCCCAGCATCGGTCTGCACCAAAGAGACAATTCCAAGCTTATTGCGACCCTCAAGCGTCTGCGTGATCTCGGCAATACCGTCATCGTCGTAGAACATGATGAGGAGACGATGGAGAGCGCGGACTATCTGCTCGATATCGGTCCCGGTGCGGGCGTGCACGGCGGTCGTGTGATCGCGCAGGGAACTCCCGAGGAGGTCATGCGTGATCCGAATTCCATCACGGGTGCGTATCTTTCGGGCAGAAAGAAGATCGCAGTTCCCGAGGAGCGCAGACCGGGAAATGGGCATTTCCTTAAGGTGTACGGTGCGAGACAGAACAATCTCAAAAATCTCAACGTCGAGATCCCGCTCGGCTGCTTCGTTTGTGTCACGGGCGTGTCGGGCTCGGGCAAATCCTCGCTCGTTAACGGCATTTTGTACCCCGTGCTTGCGGAAAAGCTCAATCGCGCCATCACCTATGCGGGAAAATACGATTCCATCGAGGGGGTGGAGCATCTGGATAAGGTCATTGCCATCGACCAAAGCCCCATCGGGCGCACTCCACGCTCCAATCCTGCGACCTATACGGGTCTTTTTGGAGACATCCGCGAGCTCTTCGCGCAGACCAAGGAGGCAAAGGCAAGAGGCTTTACGGCAGGGCGGTTCTCCTTCAACGTCAAGGGGGGGCGCTGTGAGGCGTGCGAGGGAGACGGTGTCAAATGCATCGAGATGCACTTTTTGCCCGACGTCTACGTCACCTGCGACGTTTGTAAGGGTAAGCGCTACAACCGCGATACGCTCGACGTTCATTATAAAGGAAAGAATATCTTCGAGGTCTTGGATATGACCGTGGAGGAGGGGCTTCGCTTCTTCGACGGACTCCCCGCGATCTCAAGAAAGCTGCAGACCCTCTACGACGTCGGTCTCGGTTATATCAAGATCGGTCAGTCCTCCACTACGCTCTCGGGCGGTGAGGCACAACGCGTCAAGCTCGCAACCGAGCTGGCAAAGAGAAGCACGGGCAGAACGGTCTATATCCTTGACGAGCCCACCACGGGTCTGCATTCCGCGGATGTGGCAAAGCTTTTGGAGGTTTTGCAGAGACTTTGCGACGGCGGCAACAGCGTGATTGTCATCGAGCATAACCTCGACGTCATCAAATGCGCCGACCATATCATCGACCTCGGGCCCGAGGGCGGAGAGGCGGGCGGCACGCTCGTTGCAACGGGTACGCCCGAGGAGGTCGCGAATAATCCCGCGTCCTATACGGGTCAGTATATCAAAAAGTGGTTGGAACGCAGTTGATTTTGGTGAATATTTACAAAATATATCATTGAATGAAAGCGGTTTTGTTTTACAATACAAAAAGCATAAACAGGGCTTGACAAAAAAACTTTATCATGCTAAAATGATAAAGCATTCAAAAAATAAGTTGCAAAAGGAGATTTTGTAAAATGAAAAAGCTTTTGGCTACCCTGCTCGCAGTCGTTATGATGCTTGGCTGCGTATCCGTTTTCGCATCCTGCGGAGACGATGAAGAACTCAACTTCGGTAAGGAGCTGCTTGCGGTTGCATCTCAGCTCGACGCACTCAACGGTCTGACCAAGGGTGATGCGGACATCGCGATCATCGACTCTGTCATGGCAGGCTACTACATGAACACCGGTGATACCTACAAGGATTACCAGATCCTTGAGGGTGTTATCCTCGCAGAGGAGCAGTACGGTATCGGCGCGAAGAAGGGCAATGATGCGCTCATCGGCAAGATCAACGAGGCTATGATCGCTCTCGCGGCGAACGGCGGTCTCAAGGCTGTTTCCGACACCTACGGTCTGACGAGCGAGGTTCTCGTAAAGGCTGACACCACCAACCCCCAGGCTACCGCGGTTGACGGCTCCTGGAACGCGATCGTAACCGACGGCACGCTCGTCATCGGCTACACGCTCTTCGCTCCCATCGCGTACAACGACGGTGACGGCGATGACGCAAAGCTGGTTGGCTTTGATATCGACCTTGCAAAGGCAGTTGTCGCATACCTCAACACGACCTACGGCACCAACGTAGCGGTTGAGTTCCAGGTCATCGAGTGGAACCAGAAGGAAGCACTCCTTGAGAACGGCTCCATCGACCTCGTTTGGAACGGTATGACCATTACCGACGAGCGCGTTGCCAACATGGCAATGTCCGTGCCTTACCTCGCAAACAAGCAGGTTGCAGTTGTGAAGAAGGCGGATGCTGCAAACTACGGTGCAAACAAGGAAGAGTTCGTTGAGAAGGTTTCCGACTGCGTGATCATCGTTGAGAAGGGTTCCGCAGGTGAGGAGCTTGTTCTTCCCGTTGAATAATTGACCATAGGCTTCATTTTATGGATTTTTGGTCGATCATATTAGATCTTAGCAAGGGTTTCGGCGTTACGCTGAAACTCTTTGCTTTGACACTGGTAATTGCAATCCCCTTGGGGCTTGTTTTCGCCTTCCTTTCCATGTCCAAGTTTAAGCCGTTGAGCTACTTGATGAAGGCGATCATTTGGGTGGTGCGCGGTACGCCGCTGCTTTTGCAGTGTATCATCGTCACCTTCATTCCGTCCGTTCTGTTTTCGATCCCGAACAAGGACGTTGCGAATTTTTTGAATCTCGATCGCATTGCGGATCTGCAATTTTTGTTCGTGCTGATCGCCTTTTCTCTCAACTACGCCTGCTATTTCGCGGTCATTTTTGAGGGCGGAATCAAGAGCATTCCGAAGGGACAGCAGGAGGCAGGGCAGGTGCTGGGACTGACCAAGGGTCAGATCTTCCGTCGCATCGTGCTCATGCAGGTCATCCGTCGCATCGTCGCTCCCATGAGCAACGAGATCATCACGCTCGTCAAGGATACCGCACTGGCGCGCGCGCTCGGCATCATGGAGGTGATCATGATCGCGTACGAGAAGGTCAACAAATACGTCATTCTCACGCCGCTTTTGTACGCGGGTGTCTTTTATCTCCTGTTCAGCGGTCTTCTCACCATTCTGTTCCACCTGCTCGAGAAGAAGATCAGCTACTATCAGGTAACCTAAGGAGGCGCGTATGGAAGAGAAGTTTTTAGAGATCCGCGGCTTGCGAAAGAGCTTTGGCAGCCACGAGGTGCTCAAGGGTGTCGATCTGTCTATGAAGCAGGGCGAGATCCTTTCCATCATCGGCTCCTCGGGAAGCGGAAAGACCACACTTTTGCGGTGCCTCAACTTTTTGGAGTTTGCCGATGCGGGAAGCATTCTACTGGATGGAGAGCTGCTTTACGACGGTGAGCACATGAACGTCAAGAAGATGAGCGACGAGCAATTCCGCGAGAAGCGGTTGCATTTCGGCTTGGTATTTCAGTCCTTCAATCTGTTTCCGCAGTACACGGTATTGGACAATCTGATGCTGGCGCCCAAGCTGCTCAAGCGAGGGACGGATGCGGAGATCCGCGAGCATGCGGAGCAGCTTTTGGAGAGAGTGGGCTTGGCAGACAAGAAGAACGCGTATCCGTGCGAGCTTTCGGGCGGACAGCAGCAGAGAGTGGCGATCGCGCGTGCATTGGCGCTCGATCCGCAGGTGCTCTTCTTTGACGAGCCGACCTCGGCGCTTGATCCCGAGCTGACGGTAGAGGTATTACGAGTCATCAAGGAGCTCAAGGATTTTGGGCGCACGATGGTGATTGTAACGCACGAGATGGAATTTGCGAAGAACGTATCGGACAGAGTGATCTACATGCGCGACGGAGTCGTAGAGGTAGACGGAACGCCCGAGGAGGTTTTCGAGAAATCCGACAACGAGCATTTGCGGCAATTCCTCAACGTGGGGTTGTCGATATAAGAAAAAAGAGAAACGCGAGAGCGTTTCTCTTTTTTTAAACTTTTGCTCAACCCTCCATTCAAGTTTTTGCTCGATCCTCTTATAAAGTTTTTGCTCGATCCTCTTATAAAGTTTTTGATCGACCTTTTTTCAAAAAGGTCGTGGATTCCAAAGGCGGAGCCTTGGTCGCCGCCCGCAGGAGGCGAAATCCCCCAATCCTTATAAGGCGCCACGAGGGGGGATTTTCGGCGAAGCCGAAAATGGGGGGAACACACAAGTGGGGGTTCCCCCCGTTTGAAGGGCACACGAATACCGAAAGGCTGTAATGGCGTAGTGGTCATATAAGCACAATTTGCAATACAACGAAATGCGATTGCACATACAAGAAGGGGAAAACCCCCACTTGTGTGTTTTCCCCTAAATGCAACACACGCAAGGTGTGTTGCATTTTTACCCCTTTCGTGGCGCTTTTGGAAGAATATGGGGATGTTTCGCGCTCTGCGGAGCGCGACCAACGCCCCACGGCGTTGGATCCGTGCAAGCTTTTGAAAAAGCTTGAGCAAAACTTTAAATGAGGGTGGCGAACATAGAAAAAAGCGAAACGCAACGCGTTTCGCTTTCTCTTTAAAAGGGCGTGTAGCTGATCTCCGCGCCAAGCGCTGCCAGCTTCGGTACAATGTCGTCGTATCCTCTCTCAATGTACTCCGTGTGTGATAACGTCGTAATTCCGTCCGCGCATAAGCCTGCGATCAGTAGCGCCGCACCCGCGCGCAGATCCATTGCCGCTACCTCCGCACCAACAAGCCGCTCCACACCGATAAAGGTCGCGTTCGGGGGGTCGAGATTGACGTTCGCACCCATCTTGCGTAATTCCTCTACGTATCGGAAACGGTTTGCCCAAATGTTCTCGTAAATACAGCTCACTCCGTCCGCTACACACAACAGCGTCGCGAATTGCGGATGCATATCCGTCGGAAAGCCGGGGTAGGGGAGCGTCTTGATGTTGACGTTTCGCAGCGAGGGGACGTCGACTGCCGATACGAATACAGCATCGTCCAATTCCTCTACGTAAACACCCATCTCCGTCAGCTTTGCCGAGATGGTCTCCACGTGCTTCGGAATTACCGAATTGACCTTCACCGCGCCGCGCGTTGCCGCCGCCGCTACCATATACGTCCCTGCCTGGATCATGTCGGGAATGATCGAATACGTGCATCCGTGCAGCTCCTTGACACCGCGGATTTTGATGACAGGTGTGCCCGCTCCCGTGATGTTCGCGCCGCAGGAATTGAGGAAGTTCGCGAGATCGACGATGTGCGGCTCCTTTGCCGCATTGTCAAGGATCGTCAGCCCATCCGCCATGACCGAGGCGAGAATGAGGTTGACCGTGGCTCCAACCGAGGTCACGTCAAAATAGACCGAATTTCCGCAAAGTCCGCGAGGTGCCTTGACGTAGATGTATCCGTTCTCGGTGGAGACCTCCGCTCCGAGCGCCTCAAAGCCCTTGATGTGCTGATCGATGGGACGTGTGCCGAAATCGCATCCGCCGGGCGAGCAGATCGCCGCCTTGCCAAAGCGACCGAGCTCAGCGCCGAGCAGGTAGGTCGAGCCGCGCAGCTTCTGAACCAGCTCGTAGGGCGAGGTGCCCTGCTGCATTCCCGTCGCGTTGATGCGCACGGTAGTCCTGTCGATGCGCTCGACCTCGGCTCCCATCTGTTCAAGGATCTTCAGCGAGGTGTCAATGTCGCTCACGGGTGGAATGTTCTCCAGAACACAGCTCGCCTTGACCAAAACGGTGGCAAACAAGATGGGGAGCGCCGCGTTTTTCATGCCGCTGACGGTAACCTCACCCAGCAGAGGCTTTCCTCCGCGAATAAAGATCTGATTGGCCATAGAATCACCCGAGACAAGCGTGCGCCCGCCCCTTTCCTTTGCTGTGTTTTTTGCGATCTTCGCCGCACAGGGGTGCGGCGCGACGGTATATATCAAAATTATAACATAAATACGCGGAAAAGAAAAGTGCTTTTCGGATATTTCAAAAACTTTTTTTACATCTGCCTGCGAAAAAAAGGCTCCGCTGTCAGTTTATGCGCCGATCGGTGAAAAGTTGTCACTCAAAGAGCGGACGGTAGTAGGCAACGGCGAGATCCACCACCATGTTGTAGCTCTTCGTGCCCTCCTTTGCGCCTTGCGATTGCAGGTAGGCATTGTTGGTCGCCTGGCTGACCGTTGCGGCGACGTTTTCTTTGTATTTTTCAAAGAATTCCGCATAGGCAACGCGCTCGGCACGGACCTCGGGGGTGAGGGCCGAGTAGCTCTTCCGATAGAGGCTCACGTCCGCCGAATAGAGCGCGGAGGCAACGTATTCGTAGACGTTGAGCAGGGCGCTGTAGCGGATATAAGGATCGTTTGACTCCATGCAAACGAGAAACGCCACGAAATTCGCCTCGTCCTCTCGCGCAATGCCGCGTTGGTGCGCCAGCTCATGCGCCGCCGTATAGGGGAGGGTGTAATCTGGAAAATTGACGTTGAGATTTGCCTCTCCCGTGAAGAAGGTGTAAACGCCCGTGATGTGCGTGTAGGACATCGGCTCGCTGAGCATGATGGGCTTGATGCGAGTGGAATAATTGTCGAGGAGATCGTATTTTTCAGAGAAACGGTCGTAGGCATCGAGGAGCTTGCCGTTCATCTCCGAGAGCGAATAAGGCATCACGGAGTCGCCGTTCGCGGTAAAGAGGATCTCGTCATTGAGCGTTTTCAGCTCCCCCGAGAGGATGCTTGCCGTCTCGTAAAGCTCCTCTGCCGAGACCTTTTTGCGATCCAGAGCAAGCTTTTCGTCAAGCGTTGATCCAAAATAGCCCGCCGCAAAGGTCCAGACAAAGAGGATGAGCACGATGCAAACGCCGCCGATCAGCATTCCCACGTAGACCAACGTGGCACGTACCGTGTGCGTGTAACGACGGTAGGCGATCACGGCAAGCAGGGTGATCCAAAGTGGGATCAGAAGCAGGAGCAGCTCGGTGAGGGAAAACGGGATCCAGCTCGTGAGATACGCAAGCGCGGCACGGCAGACCGTACCGATGGATCGGTTGAACCAATCCGCAAAATGCGGAAGAAAGAGAAAAAGGATATAGAGCACGGCGCTGACCGCAGTCATAATATATACGCCGATGAAAAATTTGGGTAGCTTTGGAGTTGCGTTCAAGGGTTTGCCGCCTTTCTGTGACCGATCTCGTCAAGATCGGGGAATACGGAGTGAAGGAGTGCGGAGAGATCCGCGGGGATGGGTGCTGTCAGGGTCATAGGCTGATCGGTCGCGGGGTGGGGAAAGGAGAGCGAATATGCGTGGAGCGCGTGGCGCGGGATCGCGTCCGACGGTGTGCCGTAGAGGTCGTCGCCCGTAATGGGATGCCCGAGATGCGCGAAATGCACGCGCAGCTGATGTGTACGTCCCGTAATGGGGCTTGCCTCAACAAGGGTATGTCCGTTTGCGACCGCAAGAACCGAAAACTCGGTGCGTGCCGCATCCGCGTCGGGAGCATTGGGCGAGCATACCTCACGGATAATGATGCTTTTGGCGGTGCGGTGAAGGCAGGCATCGATCACGCCGCCTTGCTCGGTCATCTCGCCGTCAAGCACCGCGAGATATCGCTTACGGATCTCTCCTCGATCCAGCGCGCGCGTGAGCCTGCCTGCGGAGAGCTTGTTACGTGCGACGAGCAGAAGCCCGCTTGTGTTGCGGTCGAGGCGATTGATTGGACGAAATACGAAGGGGATGCCCATTTCCCGATAGCGGTAAGCGAGCGCGTTTGCCACCGTGTCGTCATAGTGATCGTGCGAGGGGTGCGTGGGCATATCCGCGGGCTTGGAGGGCACGACCAGATCTTCATCCTCGTAGAGGATCTCAATGGGAAGCTTGACGGGACGTAGCTTTTCGGAGGGCGCGGGATCGAGCAGAGCGACGGAGAGGATATTTCCTTCGCGCAGAATATAGCGCACCGTGCAGTGCGCGCCGTCCACCGTAATGCCGTCGGGACGGTATTTGAGATACTTGAGCATTTTGGAGGAGGGCTTGAGATATTGGCGCAAAAAATCGCGAACGGTCATGCCGTCCTGCTCTTTTGTAATGACGTATTGCATCGAAGCGCCCTCCCTTCGTAAAATTTGATACTATTATAGCACGCATTTCGCCTCTTTACAAGCGAGATTTTGCAAGCGGATTGTAAACAATTATCTTTTCTTTGCGTAGGGCTTGCGAAAATGCGGAATTTGTGGTAAAATAGGAAAAACGAAATGCTTTTTGCAAAGAAAGGAACGAGATTGCAAAAATGAAAAAGATATTGGCATGCCTTTTGGCGCTCGCGATGCTGCTTGCATCCTGCGGAGATGGAAACGGAGACACCGTTACCACCGACCCGGATTCACACACGCATACGCCCTCGACGGATCATGACCCCGAGGTGGATACGACGAATTACCGAGCGCGTGTGGAGGAGCTTTTTGCGGACGTTACGACGACCCCGCAGAGCGAATTTCAGTATGAGGTGGCAAACGGCGGCATCACCCTGCTCTCCTATACGGGTAACCGAACCGAGGTGCGCGTGCCCGATAAGATCGGTCTGCTTTCGGTAAAGAAGATCGCAGACGGCGCGTTCAAGAACAATCAGACTCTCAAAACGTTGATCCTGCCCGATACCCTGACTGAGCTTGGAGTGGGTATTCTCGAGGGCTGTAACGCGCTTACGGCGCTCCATACGCCCATGATCTCCGCGACGGCGGACGGCACGCAGTCGCTCGGCTATCTGTTCAATACGGTCAACGGAAGAATTCCCGTGTCGCTTGCGTACGTCTCTCTTGGCAATGCCGCCGAGACCGTGTCGGCGCGCGCATTTGCCGAGTGCGGCAGATTGGTCGCGGTCATTTTGGATCAGCGCATTACCTCGGTCGGAGATTTCGCGTTCCACGGCTGTGATTATCTCAAATACGTCAATATGGAGCGACTTTCGACCGTTGGAGACTATGCGTTCGCGGCTTGTAAGGTGCTTGTCCGTGCGGATCTTACCGAACGGACGGTCTCGATCGGTCTCGGCGCATTCCAGGGCTGTGCGGCGCTCTCCTCCATGACCTTGCCCTTCGTCGGCAGAACGCAGACCGAAAAGACCTATCTTGGCTATCTCTTCGGCGCGGAGGCTCCCGATTTCACGGCGGGCTTCATCCCCGCGTATCTGCGTACCGTCAAGCTGCTTGACACTTGCACCGCGCTCGGGAACTACGCGTTTTACGAGTGCTCCTCGCTCCAAACGGTCACCCTGCCCAAGAATTTGCAGGTCATCGGTGTTCGCGCGTTTGAAAAATGCACCGCGCTGACCGCCATCATGCTCCCCAATTCGGTCAACGCCATCCGAGAGAACGCCTTTTTCGGTTGCACGGCACTCAAAACGGTGACCCTCGGCACAGGTCTTTCGGTCATCGGCATCAATGCGTTTTACGGATGCACGGCGCTCAAGGCGATCGAGCTGCCCGCATCCCTGTCCGCGCTTTCCGCTTCTGCGTTCGCAGGCTGTACCGCGCTTGAGAGCGTGGCGCTCGGCGGCGTTACGACGGTGGGGAAGAACGCGTTTTACGGCTGTGAGGCGATCAAGAACGTCACGACCGCAAACGTCGTGGTGCTCGCGGAGGGAAATGTGCCCGTCCAAAAGATCCTTTATCCTGAGGAGTGAGCGGAACGCATGTAATATCGCATTGCAAAAAACACCTATTTTTGCCGCAAATACAACGGAAATAATATGTCAGATGAGCAATTTTGATCAGATGCGGTTTTTTTTGAAAAAACTATTGTATTATTATAATTTTTATGATATAATAAAACGCATTAAACAACATAACATTGATTACGTTGTATTTGGTATTAAACGGAAACGTTTGATATAGATTGTTTGTCCGACTAAAAATTTTATGAAAAGGAGAAGAAAAATGACAAACAAGAGAAGCACCAAGCGCGCGCTTCTGACCTCGATCATGTCCATGCTGCTTTGCGTGGCAATGCTCGCAGGAACGACGTTCGCGTGGTTTACTGACTCGGTCACGAGCAGTAACAACGTCATTACCTCCGGTAATCTCGACGTAACGTTCGAGTACTGGGATGACGTAGCAGGCGATTGGGCAGACGTTGAGGGCAAGTCCTCGATCTTTGATCCCAATGCACTCTGGGAGCCCGGCTACACCGAGGTCATCTACCTCAAGGTGGCAAATGTCGGCTCTCTGGCACTGAAGTATCAGCTCGGTGTCAACATCGTATCCGAGACGGGCTCGACCAACGTCCTCGGAAACACCTTCAAGCTCTCCGACTACATCTATTTTGACGTAAAGGAAATGAGCGAGACGGAGTATGCGAGATTTGCGGACCGCGCGGCTGCAATGGCGATCGCAACCGAAAAGACCAAGATCTCCGCAGGCTACTCCAAGGATAGCGTTCTGCTTGCAGGCAATCCCGCACCTACGGAGTACGTAGCGCTCGTCGTTTATATGCCCGAGTGGGTAGGCAACGAGGCAAACTACGATTCCAAGGTGGCAGCAGCACCGCAGATCAACCTCGGTCTGAACGTGCTCGCAACGCAGTACACCAAGGAAGCGGACAGCTTTGACGAGAAGTACGACAAGGACGCTGTTTACGCGGACGCATACGTTACCAACGCGACGGAGCTTCAGAAAGCGATCGACGAGCTTGGCGCGGGTGAGAATGCCACCATCGCGCTTATGGGAGACATCGATCTTTCCAATGCATCCGGTGCCGCAATGATGAGCACCGCACAGCCCGCATACGGTCTGATCATTCCTGCGGGCGTTGAGGTTAAGCTGGATCTGAACGGCTATGCAGTTAAGTTCGGTACCGACGTTGCTGCCGCAACTGCCGTTATCAACAACAAGGGTATCCTCATCATCGAGGATAGCGTTGGAACCGGTCTGATCGAGCTGACCGGCGCTACCGTAGATACCACGTACGGCTACGCGACCGACACGATCTTGAACAACGGTATGCTCACCGTCAACGGCGGTACGATCAAGAACAGCAACAAGGGTGCATCTTACGCGATTGATAACAACGTTGGCGCGACCACCGTGGTTAACGGCGGTAAGATCATGAACACGGCAGGCGAGGCGATCCGTGCATACTCTTGGTCCGAGACCGAGGCGAGCACGCTTGTGATCAACGGCGGTGACGTCAGAGGTACGATGGCGGTTCGCATCAGCAACCTTACCACTAATTTGGCATGCAAGATTGACGTCACGATCAACGGCGGTACCTTTACGGGTATCAACAACGGTTGGGCGCTCTTCTCCTACTGCAATAACGGCTCGAACGTCAACGTCGCGCTCAACGGCGGTAATTTCTACGGCTGGGTAGGCTTCGGCGGCGGAAATAAGACGGGAACTGAAAAGGTTCTGGTCAATTTTGATAAGTGCGAATTTTACGTCGGTATCGGTCGTTATATGGCCGGTGATGAATGGGTATCCATTCTTGAGGGCGATCTCGCAGGTACGGTCGCGAGCAATGAGGAAGACCTCACCGAGGCACTTGCAAGCGGTACGAAGGTAGTTTTGACCAACGACGTTAAGTCCGAGGCTGCTACGACCGCGCCTTACGGCAATAAATACGCCTACAAGCTGGACGGCGGCGTTCTGGACGGCAATAACAACGAGCTCTATATGGAGTGCTACGGTGACGACTACGGCATTATGACCTCCGGTGGTACGGTCAAGAACATTACCATTACCGAGGGCTGCCGTGCGATCATGCTCATGTATGCAACCGAAGATGTTATCCTTGATAACGTCAACATTGGCGGCGACGGTGTGCTTTATCCCATCAATACGGGTGAGGGAGGTACCCCCGAGAACGTCAACTTGATCGTTACCAACTCCACTCTCGCAGGTTGGACCAGTTACGGACTCATTAACAGCGCATCCTTCACGAATGTGAAGTTTGAGCAGGGAACCTATTACAACAATATTTACGGTCGTGTTCTGAAGCCCTACGTGAACACCACGCTCACCGATTGCTCCTTTGTGAAGCATATGAATTTGGATCTGTCTTCGTTGGTAGCGGGCAACAAGATCGTCATGGAGAACTGTACCGTGGGCGGTCAGGCTGTAACGGCTGACGTGTTCACTGTTCCCACAAACGATGAGGAATATGACACCGAGCTCTTTACCGTTGATCTTCCCGCTTGGGCAAGTAGCATTGCTGATTGCATTGTGATCAAATAATCAGCGGTTGACTCATATTACACAAGACAGCCACCCCATTTGGGGTGGCTGTTTTCTCTTATTTCTTCATCACTGTCTCCAAGGCATCCTCGGGAATGCCCTTGGGGAAGGGGATGGCACGGTCGTCGGTGATGGCGCCGATAGACCACCAAGCACCGCCTGCGCGGAGCATGGTGTCGAGCGCGAAGTCGACGTGTTCGTTCTTGGGGAGGTTGACGTTCTTGCATTGAATGAGCACGTGCGAGGTCAGAAGCGCGCGGGAGAGCGCACCCGCATTGTCGGCAAGTGCCTCGATCAGATGCACCGAGGCGCCGCGGTGAACGAGAATATCCTCCAGCGTTTGCGCATCAATGTCACTCGGCTCGCAGTAAATGACGAATTCGGTCTGCTCGGACCAGATCGCAGAGTGAATGGGCTCGACACGCATGGGTTCCGCCTTCGTGATCTCCTCGTCGCGTTGCTCCACAAAGCCGATGGGGGTAAGCCCCGCAATAGGCTTTTCGGTCTCGATGAGTACACCGATCGGGATCGCGCCGTGCGAGACGATGGCGGTGTCCTCAATGCGACAGTAAAGATCGCCGTGCGTCATCTTCATCAGCCCGTCCGTAATGGATTCGCGACAGAGTACGCGTGCGCTGATGATCGAGCTGCTCCTTGCGCGCGCGGTCAGGTCACGCAGAAAATCGCGGAGCAGATCGAAGTGGGGGAAGCCGTTCTTGGCAATGGCGGGGCGGAGACAGTAGACCGTGTTGCCTGCTTTGGTGAGCGACGCGGAAATGCTCTTTCCCTCCGAGACCGCGGAATAGACCGTAAATTGCGGGTGCACCTGCTCGGGATCGGTCAGGAGCGAGGATGCCGCCGCAGGAATGCCCAATTCCGCCTGCAAGCGGTAAACGCCGAGGATCGCGGCAAGGCAGTCTCCAACCGTCTCCTCGGAGTTGTGGATGCTCTCGGGAAGTGTGAAGCCGACCGCGAGTCTCTGCTCGGTGTATGCTTTACCCGATGCGGCAAGCGTGACGATGGGAGAGAGCGCGGTATAAAAGGCGTTTTTGCAGAAGCTTTCCTCGGGGGCGCAGAATGTGGTGGCACAGAGTGCATCGGAGATCTGTGCGGTCTCGGTGTCGGGCGGCTCGCTTTGGGTGAGCAGATACGCGCAGGATGCTGCAGAGGTCGGCGTGTGGCGCACACGCGCGCGGTCGTCCTCCTTTTCGTTTGCGAGTCTTGCGCAAACGGGCGTTGCCTGTAAAAGGGCACGCAAAAAGCCCATCTTCAAGGAGAAAAGCTCTTCCTTGTGCGCGGTGACCGTGATGCGATCGTTATCGGTGACCGATGCAAAGCAGATCGCGTGGATGTCGTATTCCTCCGCCTTCTCCATGATCGGCTTGGCATCCTCTGTGGGGAGAATGGCAAAGCGCGAGCCGTGGAATGCCTCGGTCAGGGGAATGAGTGAGATCATGTCGTCGTTTTCCGAGAGGCGTGCGACGTCGATCCGCAATCCCGTGGTGGATTGGAGCAGAAGGCTCGGGAGAAGTCCACCCGAACGGACGGTGTAGAGCCGCTTCCAGGGCGCGGTGTTGCCCATTGCCCGAAGCAATTGACTCATATTTCTTTGATACTGTACGGCACTTTTGCCGGATTTGGGAACGAAGAGGATGAGCGCGTCGCCATGCTCGGGGTTGCCCGCGAGTCCGTTCTTGTGCAGAACACGGAGCTGATGACGGGAGCCCGAGATGCCAAAGCCCGCGCGCTTTCCGGGAATGCGCTTGCTGTGTCGGTTGTCCTCGAGAAGCAGAGTGCGGCGCGGCAGTCCGTGCTGCTTGCCCGCACGCTCAAGATAGCTGTCCGCAACGGTCATTGCCTCGGAGAGGGTGACGGGATAGGTCGCGTCGGGGTAGAGGATGCGGCGCTTTTCGATGAGATCCTCGTAGGTCTCCGCGAGAAATCGGTTGTTGGTCTTGAATTCCTCGATCGAAATAGTCGCGGGGGAGGGCGCCAGCTTTGCCGTGAGGGTATCGAGCAGGCGCAATTCGCCAATGAGCGGGTCGCGCTTTTCCGCCGTGCGGTAATAATTCGCGCAGAATTCAAGTGCCTCGTCACTCATGGAGAGCGAGAGATCGATCTTCATTTTTTGGAGCTGGGATGCGGAATACCGTCCGAACTTGCGGACCTTTCCCGTTGTTTTACTCATGGTCGTTCCTTTCCTGCCTCGGGCAGTAATCGTTCAGTCTGCCGAGACACCTTGTGCCGTCGTTGGAGGTGACGGTCACGGTATGTGTTTGTGCGTGGAGTGGGATATCGCTCTCGCAGGTTATTTCGATAAATTCGGGGGTATGTCCCGTCGCGTAACCGTTTTCAAAGGTCTCAAAGAGGACGGGGAGCTCTTTGCCCGCAAGCGAATTGAGAATGTCACGGCGAATTTCGCTCTCGATGGCAGAGAGGCGCGCGGCGCGGTCGTGCTTGATCGCCTCGGGGATCTGCCCCGACATGACGGCGGCGGGGGTTCCCGCGCGCTTGGAGTAGGGGAAGACGTGGATCATAAGAAATTTTGCGCGGCGCACGAATTCTACCGTCTCTTCAAAATCGGCATCGTTCTCCTGCGGAAAGCCCACGATCATATCGGTCGTGAATTGAACCGAGGGCATCGCCGCCCGCAAAAGCTCCATGCCCGCGAGTGCCATGCGCGTGTTGTATTTCCGCTTCATCAGACCGAGAATTCTGTCCGAACCGCTCTGCATGGAGAGATGAAAATGCGGGGTGATCGAGTGAAGCCGTGCAAGTCTTTCAACAAAGGGGGCTTTGATGAGTGAGGGATCGAGTGAGCCGAGACGGATCCTGCCGATACCCGGGATCTTGTCGATCTCCTCAAGCAGATCGATGAGGGAATAGCCCTCGAGATCCTTACCGTAGGAGGCGGTCTCAATGCCCGTGAGCACGATCTCACGACAGCCGCCGACGGTCAGCCCACGCACCTCCGCAAGCACGTCCTCGGGAGACTTGGATCGAATGGAGCCGCGTGCGGCGGGAATGGTGCAGTAGGTGCAATGACTCTCACAGCCGTCCTCGATCTTGACGTAGGCGCGGGTGCGATCGAATTTGGTAATGGTCATCCGTTCAAAGCCTCGGGCATCGGGCGGCGGCGCAGAAATACGCGGCAGGTCTGCCTTTTTGCCGTATTTGAGCAGTGCCATTGCCTCGTCTACCACCGAGAGCTTTTCGGCATTCCCGCAAACGTAGTCCACGCCCGCAATGGCGGCGACCGCCTCGGGCTGGGTCTGTGACATACAGCCTGTTACAAGGACGTATGCCTGCGGATTTTTCTTGATGGCGCGACGGATGAACTGCCTTGCCTTGCGGTCGGATTCCGCCGTGACGGTGCAGGTGTTGATGACGTAGACGTCACAGACCGAGGTGGGGGAGAGGACGGTCAGTCCCTCTGCGGCAAAGCGCTCTGCGATCGCCTCGGATTCATATTGATTGACCTTGCAGCCGAGCGTGTAGATGCCGACGGTCTTGCCTTGTGACTTCATGCGAGGATCCTTTCCGGGGTGATTTTACTCTATTTTATCACGAATGTGGCATAAAGTAAATAAATAATCTGTAAAAAATCGGGCGGAATTTC
The DNA here is from genome assembly GCA_017456625.1 of Clostridia bacterium. Classification (GTDB taxonomy): domain Bacteria; phylum Bacillota; class Clostridia; order Oscillospirales; family CAG-272; genus UMGS1865. The sequence continues at coordinate 2,948 of JAFTJB010000064.1, read as the reverse complement.
AAAAATCACTTGAAAAGATGACAAAATTATTGTATAATGATGCCGTGTAGGATCAATTTGAAGAAGGAGAGCGGGGGAGCCGACACGGCAACCCCGCCTATGTGTTTATGCGAGTATTGAAAGTCGGACGGAACGACGCGGGGCAGAGATTGGATAAATTTTTGTCCAAGGCGGTCAAGGGACTGCCCATGTCGCTCATGTATAAGTATATCCGAACCAAAAAGATCAAGGTCAACCGTGCGCGCACACAGCAGAGCTATATGCTTGCGGAGGGGGATGAGATCCAGCTCTTTATCCGAGACGAGTTTTTTGATATTCCCGCAAAGGACGGGGGTGCGCTGTGGCGCATTCAGCCAAAGCTGGATATCGTTTACGAGGATGAAAATATCATGCTCCTCAACAAGCGTCCCGGGGTGCTCGTGCACGAGGATACCGCCGCGACCGAGAATACGCTTGTGCTCCATATGAAGGCGTATCTCGCGCAAAAGGGGGAGTACGATCCCGAAAACGAGCAGAGCTTTGCCCCCGCGCTTTGCAACCGCATTGACCGCAATACGGGCGGCATCGTCATCGCGGCAAAGAACGCAGAGGCACTTCGCGAGATGAACGAAAAGATCCGAGAGGATCGCTTGCGCAAGTTTTATCTTTGCGCCGTGCACGGTGTACCGAAAAGAAAGCAGGCAACGCTCGAGGCTTGGCTTTGCAAGAACAGCGCGGAGAATATGGTGGAGATCTCGGACAAAAAGCGGGATGGTTTTAAAAATATCATTACAAAATATAAGGTGCTCCGCGAGCGCGAGGATATGAGCCTTTTGGAGGTCGAGCTGGTCACGGGGCGCACGCATCAGATCCGCGCGCACATGGCGCACATCGGTCATCCGCTCATGGGTGACGGAAAATACGGTATCAACCGCCGCGAGCGTGAGAGAGGATATAAATTCCAAGCACTGTACGCCTACCGACTCAAATTCGATTTTTCGGGTGAGGGGGGGCTTTTGGGATATCTTGACGGCAAGAGCTTTGAGATCCCGCGCGAGCAGGTTTGGTTTTTGAAGGATTTTGAGTAAAACGCTGCTTTTGACGGCTTGAGAAAGGAGGTAGAACATGAAACGAATGAATCACCTGTTGGAGCTTGCGGCGCTTCTGGGCGGCGCTCTCCTCACGGGACTGACGCTGATCTTTCCCGTGATCGGCTTTTTGCAGTGGGTATCGATGATCCCCATGATCTGGGCGGCATACCGCCTCGGCGCGGATCCCACGGTCAAGCTGCGGCACGCGTACGGCTACGGATTTCTCACCGTGTTTGCGTATTATTTCGTACTCTACCATTGGTTTGTCAGCCTCTATCCGCTCGATTTCGCGGGGCTTGACAACGCGGCGTCTCTCGTTGTGGTGCTTGCGGGCTGGATCGGACTCTCGCTTTTGCAAGCGATCGTCGGGGGCTTGATCTTCCTTGCCTTCCGCGCGCTTCATAAGACCGACGTGATGGAAAAAATGCCGCTCCTTCGTCCCTTCGTGTTCGCCGCGCTTTGGGTGGTGTTTGAATGGACGTCAACGCTTTCCTGGACGGGTGTGCCGTGGGGACGGCTCGCCCTGGGACAGATCGATTATCTCCCCATGCTGCAGAGTGCGTCGCTCTTCGGCTCGTATTTTGTCAGCTTTCTCATCCTCTCTGTCAACGGATTGCTTGCATATATGCTCTACCGCCGCGCACGCTCGTGGCTTTGCATCGGGCTTGCTGCGGGGATATTGGTGGGAAATCTTTCCTTCGGTCTGATTGCCCGTGCGGTGCAAAAGGATCCCGAAAGCCCTGTGACGGTCGCCGTCATTCAAGGAAATATCAGCTCCAAGGAGAAGTGGGGGGTTAATACGCTTGCGGGAATTCAATGCACCTATGCCGCGCTCACGCGAGAGGCGGCGGAGAAGGGGGCAGAGCTCGCGTTGTGGCCCGAGACGGTTTTGCCGTATTCCGTCAATGAACGCTCGTCCGTCAAGCGTTTTTTGTCGGATCTCGCAAAGGAGTGCGAGATCACGCTTGCCGTCGGTGCCTTTTACACGGCAGAGGACGGGGCGGAATACAACGCGCTTTATTTCGTTGACCCCGATGGGACCTTCCGTGAGGAATTTTACGCCAAGCGACATTTGGTGCCCTTTGGAGAGTACGTGCCCATGAAAAAGATCATCGAGACGGTTATCCCGCCGCTTTCGGAGCTTGTCAACCTCGGCGGAAGTTTGACGGCAGGGGAGGGGAGCGCGATCATGGAGAGCGAGGTGGGCAGACTCGGCTCGCTTATCTGCTTTGATTCGATCTATGAGCAGCTTGCACTCGAGAGCACGCGCGACGGCGCGGAATTGTTCCTTGTTTCCACAAACGATTCGTGGTTCTTCGATTCCGCGGGTGTCTATCAGCATCAGTCGCAGTCACAGCTCCGCGCCATTGAGTGTGGCAGATATTTCGTCCGTTCCGCGAATACGGGTATCTCCACGGTCATCTCGCCCGACGGAGAGCTGCTCGCGTGGATCGACCCCTTGGAGCGCGGCTATGCTGTGGCGGAGGTCGAGCCGACGGACACGAGAACGCTCTATTCCGTCATCGGTAACACCTTCGTTTATCTCTGCATCGCGGGCGTCGCCGCCCTGGCAGGCGTGGGGATTTGGAGGAAGTATAAGAAAAGAGAAAACCAAACGGATGATCCGCTCATCCAATACTGAATCAAAACCACCGGTTTAACCGGTGGTTTGCACAGCCCCTATAAGGGGCAAATACAGGCTTGACCCCTAAAAGGGGTACCGAAATTTATTATCGCATCACACGCACTGCAACCCGTAAACGGGTAACTTCAATAGGCTCCCTTGTGTAAAGGGAGCTCCGCCGTAGGCGGTGAGGGATTGTTTTTCTTTTGTAACAACCCTTCCGTCACGCTTCGCGTGCCACCTCCTTATGCACT
>JAFTJB010000063.1 GCA_017456625.1 Clostridia bacterium | reverse complement strand
GACGGGGCAACCGCTCACACAAGGCATATTCTTACAACTGAGACATCTCTCCGCCTCGTCGATCGCCATTTCCTTCGTATATCCCAGCGCGACCTCGCCAAAATTTTTGCCGCGCGCCTTCGCATCCTGCGAGGGCATGGGATTCTTTTTCAGTGACATATTCGGCATCTTACCGCACCTCCTTCGAAAAGAGATTACAGGTCGCCTCGTGCGCGTGCCGCTCGAAGGGCTTGTACATGGACGAGCGCGCGATCGCCTCGTCAAAGTCGATCAGATGTCCGTCGAATTCGGGACCGTCCACGCAAGCGAACTTGGTCTCGCCTCCGACCGTCAGACGGCAGCCGCCGCACATTCCCGTTCCGTCGATCATGATGGGATTCATGGAAGCGACGGTCTTGATGCCGTATTCCTTTGTGAGCTTGCATACGAATTTCATCATAGGGAGTGGGCCGATGGTGATGACCTCGTCATACTCCTCGCCACTCTCAATGAGCTTGCGGAGCGCATCGGTCACGAGTCCCTGCTCGCCCCAGCTTCCGTCATCGGACACGCACACGCAACGGCTCGATGCCGCGCGGAATTCCTCCTCGAGAATGACGAGAGAGGAATTGCGGAAGCCGATGATGGCGTGCACCTCGGTGCCCTGCTCAAAAAATTTCTTTGCCACGGGGTACGCGATGGCGCATCCGACACCGCCGCCGACCACGGCGACCTTTTTTTTGCCCGCGGTCTCGGTCGCTCTGCCGAGAGGTCCGACGAAATCCTGCAAGCTATCTCCCGCGTTCATGTGATTGAGCCTTTCCGTGGTGGCGCCGACGACCTGAAAAATGATGGTCACGCTGCCCGCTTCACGGTCATAATCCGCGACGGTGAGCGGAATTCGCTCGCCCTCCGCATCGGTACGAAGTATGATAAACTGCCCCGGCTGCGCCTTTTTTGCGACCGCGGGCGCGTAGATCTTCATTTTTGTGACGGTCGGATTGAGCGTCTGCTTTTCCAAAATCTGATACATTTTTCGCATTTCCTTCCGATTTTACCTCTGAATTTGTAAATTTCCGCAAAAACACCGCCAAAAATCGTTTTCCCTCTTGCGAAAATGCGCGTAACGGTGTATAATAAAAGAAATAAACAGTAGTTATTATAGCACATCCTCGGGCGATTTGCAAGGGGGGCGTGCATTTTTGTACAGAAAGGTTACGAGTGATTATGGAGACAGAATTCAAAAAAGCGGTCGGCAAAAGCGCGGGCGAGGTCATGCGCGATATGGCGGATTTTCTTGCCTATCCCTGCCCCATCAACCCCCAAAAGAACGTCGATCTGCGCACGCTTCTCCCCGATCTGAATATGAAGGAGCAATTCTCCTTTGCGCTTCTCTCCGAGGCAATGGAGCAGGGCTGGACGCTTGATCGCGCGGAGATCTTCTACCGCCGTGCCTGCGCGGGCGAGGTCGAGGAGGAGGTCATTCGCGCAATGCTCTCAGCCTTTGCCGATCCCGACTCTGCCGCCTACCGCGCCTATCAAAAGAAATACGGCTGCTACTTCACCATGCTCGACGGCTCCTATTGGTCGACCTGCCTCGCGCTCGGCATTGACGCGGGTCGCGTTCCGGACGTGCTCGCCTACCTCAATCTCTTCACCGTCTGCCTCATGGAATTCGCCTACATGGGTGACAGCAACCCCGAAAAAACCTACACGTGGTGCTATTACGAGTCCTTCCGCCATATTCTCGACGATCTGACCCACGGCTCCGAGCCCGAGGCACAGCCCCTTAAGATCCGTGCCATCGGCGGCAGCGCGGGAAAGCGAGAAGAGGATGCCTATTCCCTTTCCCTCGGCGTGGACATTGAAAATCCCAACCCCGACCGCATGGCACGCGACGTCATTATCGACATCGTCCTCAAGGACAAAAACGGCAACGTCATCACCACGGTCGCGGACAAGCTCGAATGTATGGATCCCGGGGTGATCTACCACTACGGCGTGACCAAAAAGATCCGCGGTGCGGCGGTCGGCTCGATCGCGGCTACCGCCAAGGCAGGCTCCTACCTCCGCCTCAAAACGCCTCTCATGAAGCATATCGCCCTCTCCGAGCTTCGCCTCTCCAAATCCGATTCCTCCATGCGCTTCTCGGGCAACATGACGAGCAAATATCCCTCCGATCTGCGCTCCGTCATTCTCCACTACCAATTTCTCGATGCCAACAACAAGATCCTCGGCGGTGGCAGCGAATGGCTCTTTGACGGTCTCAAAGCAGGCGAATGCCTGCCCTTCGACTCCAAAATCACCGTCTCCGTTCCCCGTGCCGCCAAAGCCGTCTACTCTCTTGACTTCGATGCTCTTGAGTTGATTCAGTGAATATAGTGCTTGCAGGGGAAAGGGGGGAACTTTTTGGGAAAAAGGTTCCCCCTATAACCCCTTTTTTGTGGAAAACTTTTGAAAAAGTTTTCCACACCTTTCAAAACTTTCCCAAAGGGGAAAGTTTAATAGATTTGTCAGTCTGTACCCCCATTATTTGTATGGCGTACAGACCTTTTTGTTTTTTCTACAGACCGTCAGCATTGCTCCCGCGACCATTTTGGTACCACCACCCAAAATGGGCACCAAAGTTACTTTTCCTTTGGAATAGCCCTCTCACCCGCTTCGCGGGAGCTCTCCCACAGGGAGAGCCTATGAAAGCCTCACGTCATGGGTAGCCTAATAGCCTCCCACTTTGGGGGAGGTGGCACGACGTAGTCGTGACGGAGAGGGCTTTGCTCGGTCACGCCGCGGTTCTGACACCACACTGTGGTGTCATTCATATTACCTATGGCGCGTATTCGTAGGGCGGGGGCTTGCTCCCGCCAAAAGCAAACGGCATGAAATAACACAAAAAAGGCACTGTGTCTTTTGGACACAGTGCCCTTTATTTGCTTTCGCTTGAAAAAGTTCGCACGGGCTTTGTTTTGCGGTTGCCCGCATATTTGTCCCGCTTGTAACGGCGCTTTCGGCACCGGGGAAGCATCCGCCGAAATTTCGATCACTTCCCTCCTCGTCAACCGATACCTGTCGGTCTGGCGCTATCTGTAACCCCGATTTTTGGGTAGATCCCTTCCAATTGGCTTGTGTGAGGCGCTTTAGTTGTGTCGCTTCTGTACGATACAGCCGCGTGCTTTGTAGATGCTGTCGCTCGGCACGACTCCGCGCACCGAGGAAAGCGGATAGACGTTTGCGTGATCGCCGATCACCGTTCCGGGATTGAGGACGCTGTTGCAGCCCACCTCAACGAAGTCGCCGAGCATCGCTCCGAACTTCTTCCGTCCCGTTTCGATCTCGATCCCCTCTCCGCGTACGACCACAAGGCTCTTGTCGCTCTTGACGTTGGACGTGACGGCGCCCGCGCCCATGTGCGACTTATAGCCGAGGATCGAATCTCCGACGTAGTTGTAGTGCGGTACCTGCACACCGTCAAAGAGAATACAGTTTTTCAGCTCCGTCGAGTTTCCGACGACCGCGCCCGCGCCGACGATCGCGCTGCCGCGAATGAACGCGCAATGGCGTACCTCCGCCCCCGCACCGATGATGCAAGGTCCGTTTACGCTCGCCGTTTTTGCAACGGTCGCGCTTTTTGCGATCCACACGTCCCCCTCTAATCTGTCATACTCCTCCTCGGGGAGCGTCGCGCCGATCTCCTTGATATAATCGGAGATAGACGCAAGCGCCTCCCAGGGGTAGACAAACCGAGCGAGCATCGGATACGCGATGGAATGCTCGGGGTACCGATAAAGAGCGGTAACCCGAAGCTGCTCATTTCCATTTGCCATAAAATCCGTTCCTTTCTGTTTTTTCAGGCGAGTCCGTTTGCGCGAATGACCTCGATGACCGCATCAACGTGTCTCTCGCAGATCTCCTCCGTGGGACCCTCGACCATGACGCGAACGACGGGCTCGGTGCCGCTCTCGCGAAGCAGGATCCGTCCCGTTTTGCCGAGCGTCTCCCTGACCTCCCCGATCTTTGCCTGCACCGCCGCGCACTCGCGCACCGCCGCCTTATCGGCAACACGGACGTTCTTGAGCACCTGCGGCAGCATCTTGACGGGAGATGCCAATTTGCCGAGTGTGAGCTTGCTTGCGACGACTGCCTCCGCGAGCTTGATGGCGGTGAGAATTCCGTCACCCGTGGTCGCAAATTTGCTCATGATGATGTGTCCCGACTG
>JAFTJB010000062.1 GCA_017456625.1 Clostridia bacterium | reverse complement strand
TGCATGATCTATGCTCGTCTCCTCCATTTACTTTTTACAAAATCGTGCTACAATGGTATTATAGCATAATCATATCATTTTGTAAAGGGGGACACAAAAATGACAGTTCAAAAATCGTGTAACGGAATTTCCTTAACGCTGGATCCCAAAGGCGGCAGCCTCTCCTCTCTGCGCATCGGAGGAAAAGAGCGGTTGACCGGGAGTCAGCCAATCTTTCGCGTCGGTCTGCGCGACCGTGCGGGCAATCAGACAACGATCTCCGCGCTCGACGCAGGCAAGTTTGAGTTGACCGCTGACGGTGTGCGTTATTCCGACTTTTCCGCAGCACCCGATCTTGCCGTACACGCGCGGCTGAAAGCCACCGACGACGAGATCTTATGGTACGTTGAATTAGAAAACAAAAATGCGGACATTTTGACCGAATGGGTAGATTTTCCGCTTGCTTCGCTTCCAAAGCCGATCGACAACGATCCCGAAAATGGTGGCAAGATCCTATTCCCGTATAACGAGGGTGTTCTTGTGTCCGATTGCGATCGACGCAAAGCCTCCTCCGTTTCTTGTTATCGTGAACCCGTCTACCCCTCTATGGGCGCTTATATGGTCTTCCCCAACATGATCTCCTCGCAGATGATGGCATATCTATGGGAGGACGTTGGTCTGTATATTGGCGCACATGATCCCTCCCGCGCGGTCAAGGGCATTGACTTTTATGATGATAACGACGGCGTGATCTTGCAATTCAGGCTCTTTAGCGGGGTCGATTTTGGCGAGGACTTCAAGCCCGATTATCCGATCGTTTGGTCTGCCGTTGGATCCGGCTGGCAATCCGCTGCGGAAAAATACCGCGCATGGTTTGAGTCGGCATTGCCTCCGAGAGCAAAAAAGATCATCGAAAATCCCGCTCTGCCCGAATGGTATAAGGATTCTCCCCTCATCGTTTCCTATCCCGTGCGTGGTGTACACGACATGGACGAAATGACGCCGAACGCATTTTATCCCTACACAAACGCGCTCCCCATGATCGAGGAGTTAAACAAAATCACGGGCAGCCGCATCATGGTGCTTCTCATGCATTGGGAAGGAACCGCGCCGTGGGCACCGCCCTACGTCTGGCCACCCTACGGAGGAGTTGAGAATTTCAATGAATTTCTCAAGTCGCTCCACGAAAAAGGAAATCTCCTTGGCGTTTACTGCTCGGGCTTCGGCTACACCATCCAAAGCAATTTGATCAAGGAATATAACAAGCAGACGGAATATGATGAAAAGCATCTCGTCGAAGGAATGTGCGCAAGCTACGACAATCAAGTCTCCATCAGCAAGATCTGCACAGGACAGCGCGCGGGCTACGATATTTGCCCCGCCTCCCCGACAGGTAGAAAGATCCTTGACGAGGCATATGCGCCCCTCTTCGAAAGCGGCTTGGATTACGTTCAGATCCTCGACCAGAACCACGGCGGCGGACAGTATTTCTGCCATAGCGGGGATCACGGACATCCGCAGGCTCCCGGTGGATGGATGACCGAAAATATGCAAAAAATGCTTTCAAATTGGAACGAAAAAGCCCCCAATATGCTTTTTGGCTGCGAATCCGCCGCAGCGGAGCCCTATATCGGCAATCTGCAATTCAGCGACAACCGATTCGAGTTGAACCTCATCCTTGGTCGTCCCGTTCCGCTTTACGCTTATATCTACCACGAATATCTGCGTAACTTTATGGGCAATCAGGTCGGATGCAGCTTCCACGAGGATGAGGAAACGCTACCCTACCGCATTGCATATTCCTTTGCGGCGGGAGACGCTATGACCGTTGTACTCAATCCGAGCGGCGACGTTCTCTCCTATTGGGGACAGCGTGATTTTTCGAAGCTGCCCAACAAGGAAACCGTCTTCCGTTTGATCGGTAATCTGACAAAATTCTACAAGGAGCAAGCCGCCCCCTATCTCTTCGCGGGGCGTATGATAGAAGCACCGCAAGTGGATTGCGAGAGCGTTACCTACAGGATCGCAAAAAGAAAAGCAACCTTCCACGATTCTTTTCCTGCCCTTCACGCAACCGCGTGGGAGGCAAACGGTGCGCGCGCGTTGATCCTCGTCAACCCGAACAGCCACGACGTACGTTGCACGGTTGAGGGCAAGGAATTCACCGTTCCCGCTCTTGACGGTCTCCTTATAAAAATGTAAAAAAAAGACCGAGCCGCGGCTCGGTCTTTTTTCTGTTTAATTATTTTGCATCCTTTGCCTTTTGCCTACGGCTTGAGATCATCTTCATCACAAGAACGGTAGCAACAGTCAAAGCAATTCCGATCGGCAAGCAGATCCATGCGTTCTGAATGAAGCCCGCAAGGATAAACATGACAAACGAGATCGCAGCGACGGTAATGGCATAAGGGATCTGAGTGGAAACGTGGTTGAGGTGGTCACAGCCAGCACCTGCGGAGGACATGATGGTCGTATCCGAGATGGGCGAGCAGTGGTCACCGCAAACAGCACCCGCAAGGCACGCGGAAATGCAAATGACACGGATGGTAGCATCCTCGGGAGAGGTGAACATTGCATCCACGATCGGAATGAGGATACCGAAGGTTCCCCAAGAGGTACCCGTGGAAAACGCAAGCACACATGCAACGAGGAAGATAATCGCAGGCAGGAAGTAGCTCAGCTCTGCCGCCGCGCTATTCATCAGATCTGCTACATAGTACTTTGCGCCGAGCGCGGAGGTCATGTTCTTGAGCGCGGTCGCAAAGGTCAGAATGAGGATCGCGGGAACCATTGCGATAAAGCCCTTCGGTATGCATCCCATAGAATCCTTGAAGCTGATGGTACCGCGGAGAATGTAGTAAATAACGGTCACGATCAGGGAGATCAATCCTGCCCAAGGCAGTGCAACGGTCGCGTCGGTATCACCAAATGCGGTGATGAAGTCGGAGCCGTCGAAGATACCGCCAACGTAGACCAGCGCGTATACGCTGACCGCAAGAAGCACGATGATCGGAAGGATCAGATCGATCACACGACCCTTGGAGGAGCCCTCCTCTGCCTCGATTGCGGAAACGCGATCGCCGGAGGTAAAGAGGTCGTCCTTCTCCATTGCGTTGACCTCGTGAATTCTCATGGAGCCGTAATCGTAGCCGATAACAGCCATGGTAATGATAAATACGAAGGTCAAAAGAGAGTAGAAGTTAAAGGGAATTGCGGAGATGAAGAGGTTGAGTCCCTGTCCGTCCTCTGCATACTGAGAGACCGCTGCAGCCCAAGAGGAGATGGGCGCGATCATACAGATCGGCGCAGCCGTTGCATCGATCAGATATGCCAGCTTTGCGCGGGAGATCTTATGCTTATCGGTAATGGGCTGCATGACAGATCCAACGGTCAGACAGTTGAAATAGTCGTCGATGAAAATAAGTACACCGAAGAAGAAGGTGGCGATCATTGCGCCTGCACGCGTCTTGATGTGCGTCTTTGCCCATCTTCCAAACGCCGCAGATCCGCCCGTCTTGTTGATAAGCGCGACAATGATACCAAGCTCAACGAGGAAGATAAAGATACCCGCGGTGCCCGAAACGGCGGAGATGAGACCGTCGTTGATGAGTGCGTCAACGGTACCGTTAAAGGCAAAGTCCGCATAGAGCATTGCACCGGCAAGAATACCGATGAAGAGCGAGCTGTAGACCTCCTTGGTGATCAGAGCAAGTCCGATCGCGATAACGGGAGGCAGAAGCGCCCAAAGGGAGCCAACAACCGATCCCTCCGCGGAGCAGGTCTCGCAGTCGGTTACGAGAGATCCCTCGCAGGCCTCGCAGAGAACCAATCCCGTTCCTCTGCAGTAAACGCAGGTGGGATCGATCGCCGCAGCCTCGGTGCAGCTCTCGCAAGCTACCCAGCCGATCGCGGCACCGGTCTCCTCGTTTACACACTCCGTGCAATCAAAGTGACCCACCTTTTTGCAGTCCGGACAGTTGACAGTCTTCTTCGCGCCGTCGGTTACACCGCAGACGATCAAAAGAGCAACGATGACCAGAGCAGCCACACACAAAACAATTTTTTGTACTTTTGACATGATAGTTTCCTTTCGTTCTTTTTTCACAAAACAAGTTCGATTGTCGATTTTTGTTTTGTCAATATTGATAGTATAACACTATCTTTATAAAATGTCAATAAAAAATTCAAAATCTTGACCTCTTTTTTCCTTTTTTTCTTTACTTTTTCGCCTTTTTGAGGTATAATGGGAGCAATGAAAAGAAAGTGGGATGAACGCACATGGATGCAAAGCAAAAAAACGCCGCCGCAAATTGCGAGAGCTGTGTATTTTACGATTATGACGAGGACTACGATTCCTACGAATGTCAGATGAATCTCGACGAGGACGAGATGGTGCGCTTTCTCTCGGGCAACACGCGCACCTGCCCCTATTACCGCTTTTACGATGAATATAAGAGCGTGCAGAAGCAGATCTGAATTGTTTTTTCAATATTTATAAAAAATATAAAAAAATTCAAAAAAACTCTTGCAATTTAAAAAAAGATATGTTATAATAGCAAATGTTGTACAGTATCATTGTGCCGTTTTGAGAAAAAGAACGGTGAAAGAGTAGTTTTTAGGAGGTGTCAAAGGATGGCAAAGTGCTGTATCTGTGGTAAAGGCGTTGTTTTCGGTCAGAACGTTTCTCACTCTCACCGCAAAACCAACAGAACCTGGAAGCCCAATATTCGCAAAGTAAAACTGGAAGGCAGCAAAGCAATCAACGTTTGTTCCCGTTGCCTGCGTACCATGAAGAAGGCTTAATTGTCGAATTCATGCAAATAAAGATATGGCAGACACGTCGTGTCTGCCCTTTATTGTTATTGGGAGGAAATTATGCTTGCCGTCATTGACTCACGCGCGCCGCAATGGCTCGAGGACGGACTGAAAAGGTACGGTCACACAGCACTTCGTCTGCCAATGCATCCCGCGCTTCCCCGCCCCGTCTCGGCACATCCCGACATGAATCTCTTTTTTGCAAAGGATCGCATTCTTTGCACCGAGGAATACCGACGGATCGCCGCACGGGAATTGGACCAACTCTCCAAAGCGGCAGATCGCCCGATCGTGACGGTCACAGAAAAGGTCGGGGATCGCTACCCCGACGATATTCTTCTCAATGCCGCCCCCGTTGGCAGCTTTTTGTTTTGTAACGAGGCACATACGGCAAGTGAGGTGACCGAGGGATATACGGTTTTGGCGGTACGTCAAGGCTACGCGAAGTGCTCTGTCGTTCCCGTCAGTCGGAATTCGCTGATCACGGCGGATCCCTCCATCGCAAGCACTGCCGAGCGTGCGGAGCTTGAGGTGCTGTCAATCTCCCAAGCATCCATCTCCCTCCCGGGCTACGACACGGGATTTCTCGGCGGAGCATCCACCCTGTCCCCCTATACAAATATCCCCGAGATCTACTTCTGCGGCAACATTGCCTCACACCCCGACGGCGATGCGATCATCGCGTTTTGCGAGCGACACGGAAAGCGCGCGATCTCCCTTGCGGACAAGCCGCTCATCGACGTCGGCACCGTCTTTTTGATCTGACAGAAAAGGAGTATTACCATGGAAAAACAAAAAATCGAACGCATCAACGAGCTGGCAAGAAAATCCAAGCTCGAGCCACTCACCGCAGAGGAGCTGGCAGAGCAAAAGGCTCTGCGCGACGAGTATATTGCAGAATTTCGCGCACAGTTCCGTTCGACTCTTGAGAACACCGTTGTCGAATATCCGGACGGATCGCGCAAAAAGCTGGACGAGGTGAAGGAAGAAGTTAAAAAAATGAAGAAACAGTAAGCGCTTTCTCGATAAAAAAGGACAAAAGCCCTTTACAAACCAAAATAGTTGTGATATAATTATTATAAGTAGATATTTTGAGAGGAGGAGCCGTGGTGGAATTTTCGGAGCAGATCGTAACCGAGTCGGCAAATGAGACCGAAGCATTCGGTGCCGCACTTGCAAAAAAAATGTGCAAGGACCTCTCGCTCCCGCCATTCATCGCGCTCTACGGTGACCTCGGGGTCGGAAAGACCGCATTCGTGCGCGGCTTCGCATCGGTCATCGCACCCAACTCCCTCGTCCGCTCCCCTACCTTTGCTCTGGTCAACGAATACCGCGCAAAGCCGCGTTCTCTCTTTCATTTCGATATGTATCGCATTGAGGATGAGGACGATCTCTATTCCATCGGCTTTTACGATTATCTCGACCGCGCGGGCATCTGCCTTGTGGAGTGGAGCGAGAATATCCCCTACGCGCTTCCCGACCGCTATTTGCGAGTCAGCATCGAAAAGATCGATCCCGACTCGCCCGACAAACGGTCGATCACCGTTACGCTCACTGGAGAAAATTCATGAAAATTCTGGCACTTGACAGCACCGCCAAGGTTGCCTCGGTCGCGCTCTGCGAGGACGGCAAGCTGCTCGGTGAATATACCATCAATAACGGAAATACGCACAGCGAAACCATCCTGCCCATGATCGAGGCAATGCTGAAGCTTCTCGACCTTTCCGTCGATGAGATCGATGCCTTTGCCGTTGCGGCAGGTCCCGGCTCCTTTACCGGTGTGCGTATCGGCGCGGCTACCATCAAGGGCTTGGCATTCGACAGCAAAAAGCCCTGTGTCGGTGTTTCTACGTTAGAGGCACTCGCAAAAAATCCGTCCGTGCAAAACGGCTTGATCTGCCCTGTTATGAACGCGCGCAGAAATCAAGTCTATACGGCGATCTTCCGTGCCCGCAACGGTATTTTGGAAAGACTTCTGCCCGATTCCGCCATTGCGATCACCGAGCTTGACGAGATCCTTACCAAGTACGACGAGCCCGTGATCCTGTGCGGTGACGGATACGACATTACCGCATCCCTCCTGACTCATCCCGTTCTCCCTATCGGCGAGCGCCTGCGCCACCAAAGCGCCTTCAACGTAGCGCTTTGCGCAATGGAAGCGATCGAACGGGGCGAGAGCGTGAACGACACGGAGCTCTCTCCCACCTATCTCCGACTTTCTCAAGCGGAGCGAGAGAGAAATGAACGCGAAGCAAAAAAACAACTCCCCATATAAAAACTCCGAAAGGCGGAATTTATCATGAACATCAAAAAGATCACCATTGGTTGCGACCACGCGGCTTGTGAGCTCAAGGCACAGGTCATCGAGCATTTGGCAGAGCGTGGCATCGAGTGCATCGATGTTGGAACCTACTCCTCCGATAGCTGCAACTACCCCGACTACGCGCACGCGCTCTGCAAGAACATTCAAGACGGCGTGACCGAGCTGGGAATTCTGATTTGCGGCACGGGCATTGGCATGTCCATGGCGGCGAACAAACACCGCGGTATTCGCGCGGCTGTCTGCTCCGACACCTTCAGTGCTCGCCTCACCCGTGAGCACAACAACGCAAACGTCCTTTGCTTTGGCGCGCGCGTGGTTGGTATGGGACTTGCCTTTGATCTCGTTGATAACTTCATTGACGCAGATTTTGAGGGTGGAAAGCACCAAAAGCGCGTGGATATGATCACCGCGATCGAAGAATCCGAATGTAATAAATAATTTATATAAAGAACGATAACGAAAGGCAGGAATTTCCTTATGTCTAATGTATTCTACAGTGCCGCACGTGCTCTGCGCGGCGGAGATGAAAAGACCGCAACCGCAGCAGTGATCCTCGCTGCAGGAAAATCCACCCGCATGGGCAAAAAGCAGAACAAGCAGCTCCTCACCGTCAACGGTGTTCCCGTGCTTGCTCACACGCTCATGGCATACCAGAAGTGTCCTCACATCCGTCAGATCGTCGTGGTTGCACGTCAGCAGGACTTCCCCGCGATCGTTGAGCTCCGTCAGGCTTACGGCATCAAGAAGATGACCAAGCTCGTCGTTGGCGGTAAGGACCGTCAGGAATCCGCAAGATTCGGCGTATCCCAGGTGGATCCCGAGATCCGCTTTGTAGCGATCACAGACGGCGCACGTTGCCTCACCACTCCCGAGGAAGTATCCTCCGTTTGCCTCCGCGCATACAAGTTCCAGGCTGCATCCGCAGGTCACCTCATCACCTCCAGCGTCAAGCGTGCCACCAACATGGGCATGATCACCGAGTCGGTCGATCGCGACGGTCTCTGGGAGGCGCAAACTCCTCAGGTATTCCACGTTGCACTCTACAACGCTGCGATCCACAAGGCACTCGGAGACGGCTTTGAGGCAACCGACGACAATCAGCTCATCGAGCATCTCGGCTATCAGGTCAAGATGGTTGAGTGCGGACGTGATAACATTAAGATCACCACGCCCGACGACCTTGCTCTGGCAAAGGCGATCCTGACCGTTCGCGAGAAGAAGAGCAAATAAGCAGATATGATGACCGATATGCGAATCGGACACGGCTACGACGTGCATCGCTTGGTGCCCGATCGGAAGCTGATCCTCGGCGGCGTTGAGATCCCCCACGTCATGGGACTTCTCGGACATTCCGATGCAGACGTGCTGACGCACGCTGTCATGGATGCCGTTCTCGGTGCGCTTGCCATGGGTGATATCGGCAAGCTGTTCCCCGACAACGACGATCGCTTTTTGGATGCGGACAGCATTGAGCTCGCACGCGAGGTCGCGCGCCGAGCGCAGGAGAAATCTTGGCGCATCGGCAACATTGATGCGACCGTGATCGCGCAAGCCCCCAAGCTCGCGCCCTTCATTGGCGAAATGCGCACACGTCTGGCAGATGCATTTGGGGTTTCGGTCGACCGTGTCAGCGTCAAGGCGACCACCGAAGAGCATCTTGGCTTTACGGGTGAAAAGCGCGGCATTGCCGCACACGCGGTTTGTCTTCTCTTTTATGATGCATAAATAAAGCACTCCGCAGGCGAACGACGATATCCAAACGTCCCTTTTCGTCCACTTCCCTTTCGCGCGCTCGGTGCGAATCTTACATTTATATAATATGCCGTGATCGCGAGATCTGACAAAATACGGCAGGCTTCGAGCTCCATTCCTTTATAGAAAGAGGTTTACCATGATCTACGTAGCACCTTCTCTCCTGGCGGCAGATTTTTCCAATCTGGAAACCGATATCAAGCGCATTGAGCGTGCCGGCGCAAATTATTTGCACCTCGACGTCATGGACGGCGCGTTTGTGCCGAATATCTCCTTTGGCGCACCTGTGATCACTGCGATCCGCCGCACCACCAAGCTCATTTTTGACGTACATCTGATGATCAATGATCCGATCCGTTATATCGACGATTTTGTGAAAGCAGGAGCGGATATCATTACCATCCACTACGAAAGCTGCAAGGATCCGCTCAAGGTGCTTCGCTATATCCACTCGCGCGAGGTACGTGCCGCGATCGCCATCTCGCCCGCAACGCCTGTCGAGGTTCTCTATCCCCTCCTCTCCGAGGTGGACATGGTTCTCATTATGACGGTCGTTCCCGGATTTGGCGGTCAACAGCTCAGTCCCGATACCATCCCGAAGGTCAAGGCGGTCAAGGAATATCTCGATGCACACTCCCTCAAGGCACATATTGAGGTAGACGGTGGCATCACGGCTGATAACATCGGTCTGCTCACCGAGGCAGGTGCCGACATCATTGTTGCAGGCTCCGCGATCTTTAACGCGAAGAAGCCCTCCGAGGTCGTTAAGGCAATGCGCGCAGAAGCAGACGCACATCCCTATAAGTAATAAAGCTGTATAGAAAAAGCCTCTCATTGAGAGGCTTTTTTCAAAACACAGAGGAGCACTCTCATAACGAGTGCTCCTCTGTGTTTTGCTTTGGTAAAAGTTCTGAGGGAGGGTTTGGGTGAGAGGGTACTCTTTCAAGAGCACCCTCTTTCCCATGTTCATCCTATCTATCAATACTTCTTCTCAAGGTTCTTACGGATCGCAATGATGAAATCGCGAGAGTTGACGGAGGTCGTCTTGGTGCCGGCGACAACAAGTCCAACAAGGTCCTTGGTCATAATACCCTGGTTGAGGGTCTCGATGCATGCATCCTCGAGGTTATCTGCGAACTTCACAAGATCCTCAAGTCCGTCCAGCTCGCCTCTCTTACGAAGCGCGCCCGACCATGCATAGATGGTCGCCATGGGGTTCGTTGAGGTCTCCTCACCCTTGAGGTAGCGGTAGTAGTGTCTGGTAACGGTGCCGTGTGCCGCCTCGTACTCGAACTTTCCGTCGGGAGAAACGAGCACGGAGGTCATCATAGCGAGAGAACCGAACGCAGTGGACACCATATCACTCATCACGTCGCCGTCGTAGTTCTTGCAAGCCCAGATAAAGCCGCCCTCACTGCGGATCACGCGCGCGACCGCATCGTCGATCAGCGTATAGAAATACTCAATACCTGCTTTCTCGAAGGCATCCTTGTATTCGTTGTCGTAGATCTCCTGGAAGATCAGCTTGAAGGTCTGATCGTACTGCTTGGAGATGGTATCCTTGGTAGAGAACCAAAGATCCTGCTTGGTGTTGAGCGCATATTGGAAGCAGGAGTGCGCAAAGGAGCGAATGGAGCTATCCTTGTTGTAGCTTCCCTGCAAAACACCCGCACACTCAAAATCATAAACAGTCTCACGGAAGGTCTCCTTGCCGTCCTTATCGGTGAAAACCAGCTCTGCCTTGCCCTCTGTGGGAACGCGATACTCGGTTGCCTTGTAGATATCACCATATGCGTGACGCGCGATGGTGATGGGCTTTTGCCAGTTGCGTACTGCGGGACGGATGCTGTCAATGAGAATGGGCGCACGGAAAACCGTACCGTCGAGGATCGCACGGATGGTTCCGTTGGGGCTCTTCCACATCTCGGTGAGGTTGTACTCCTCAACGCGCTGCTTGTTGGGCGTGATGGTCGCGCACTTGACCGCAACGCCGTACTTCTGGGTTGCGTACGCGGAGTCGAAGGTCACCTTGTCCTTCGTCTTTTCTCTCTCGGGCAAGCCGAGATCGTAGTATTCGGTCTTGAGGTCTACAAAGGGGAGCAGGAGCTCATCCTTGATCATCTGCCAGAGAATTCTGGTCATTTCGTCGCCGTCCATCTCAACGAGCGGCGTTTTCATCATAATCTTATTCATTATTTTATCCTCCCAATCAAAGCTGGCTACCCGTGTATGCGAGCAGGCTTCCTGCCTTCAAAATTGCCTTCTGACGCTCGGTGAACGCGCAAACAAGCGGGATCTCTGCGCCGGTCGTCTCATTCTTCAAGGTCATCTTTCCGCTGTCCATACCTGCCCAAACGCCTGCAATGGAGAGCACGTCGCCCTGCGTTACCTTGTCATAATCCTCGGGATTTGCAAAGGTAAGCGGCATGATGCCTGCGTTGATA
This sequence comes from Clostridia bacterium, assembly GCA_017456625.1. Classification (GTDB taxonomy): domain Bacteria; phylum Bacillota; class Clostridia; order Oscillospirales; family CAG-272; genus UMGS1865. The sequence goes on along the minus strand of JAFTJB010000062.1, from coordinate 86 downwards.
AGGTTTGCGATATGGATACGCGCAAAGCTCTTGGTGATGACAACACGAACACCGAGATAGAGCGGAACGAGTGCCGCGTGCTCACG
>JAFTJB010000061.1 GCA_017456625.1 Clostridia bacterium | reverse complement strand
GTTCTTGACGCTCTTTTTCTTCAGCGTTAATTCGGTTAACAATTTTACCTTTGTTCTTGATTCTGTACAGTATCAAACCGCCAACTAATCCGATAATGTAAACCAAGATAGAAAAAGCCTTTACAATTGACGGAAAGAACAGAATAAATGGTATCATCCACGGAATTGTAGCAAATAGAAAAGATGAACCGCTACTAAGCAATTTGTTTTCTTCATCTGCGGTCAGATTAGAACCGTATGCGGTTCGAACCCCATTTTCCACCTTTTCATTTTTGAAGAGTAGCGCTTGAAAAATCATCAATGCAATTAAAAATAACGGCATTACAGATAAGCCCGTAACATTTATATTTTTATAAAAAACAATGACAGCTACAATGTTTACGATGATGGTTATACAATAATATATGGTCATAATCAGTCCCCCTTTACCTTGCATTTGTATTACTATATCCAAGCCAAAGACCATCTATCTTTCCACCGTGGAATACGTATGTAATTTTTAGACCGAGCTTTGAAAACCTGACAAAACAATATAGTTTATTTGAAAATCTATCGTCAGCAACTGTTTTATCAATCGAAACAAAAGTACCAAGTGGAGCTAACGTGTCTTTTCGAACAACACGGTAAACGTCTCTTGGCATATATTCTGCCAAACGAGGACTTAGATACTCATAGAGCGTGTCCGTATCCCCACTTAAAATGGCATTTGTACAAATTCGAGCGATTTCTTTTTCTTGTGCATTCATGGCAGAAGAAAGCTGCCAATCCTCCGCAAATATATCTTTGCCGGATTCAAGCGCGGATAAAGCTTCATTCAAAAGATTGATTTCACGAATGCGAGAATCAATAGACGCATATATTTCTGCCCGCTTGGAAAGGACGGCGTCTTTCAAATCCGTTCCACTATTTTGTAACTCAGCGATTGCCTTTACGGATAATCCCAAAGTGCGAAGAACAAGAACATTTTTTATATGAGAAATTTGCTCTTCGGTATATTGTCTGCGAGATGAAGTTCCGACCTTGGTGCTTTGAATGATGCCTTTCTCTTCATAAAAGCGAAGAGTTCTTGACGTAGTGTCGAGCATCTTGCAAACCTCTGTAATATCATAAATTTGCTTTTGATACATATCCTCACCCCCTCTATATTATATCATACCACTTGACGTTGCGTCAATGTCAAGCGGAAAACCAAAAAATATTAAAATTGGCGTACCTGCGATAAAGCAGGTGCGCCAAGGGTGCTCTTTTGTTGCTTTTCTTGTGAAAAAACGAGATTATTTTCCAAAAAGGGCTTGCCAAAAGACAAATATCAAGGTATAATATAAAGAGGTATGGTAAAACCAAAGCCGGAAAGGACGAGATCGCCATGATGGATAAGATTTATGCTCTTGACGCCCGTTATCAGATCAACGGTGTGATGCACGATGTGTTTGACTTTGTAAGAAATAAGCAGTTAATGGATCCTCCGCTGTGGAAGAAATTCGTAGCGCAGTTCCAGCCTTGGGTTGACATTCCCAATCGCGAGAAGCCCGAGTTTGGCGGATGGAGATGCGAATATTGGGGCAAGATGATGCGCGGTGCCGCTTGGGTGTACGATTGTACACGTGACGAGGAGCTTTACGAGGTGCTGGAAAACACGGCGCGCGAGCTTCTGACCCGCCAGGACGAGCTTGGCAGAATTTCCTCTTATCCGCTTGAGCATGAGCTGACAAGCTGGGATCTCTGGGGAAGAAAGTACGTGCTTCTCGGTATGCAGTATTTTTCCGAGATCTGCCGCGATGAGGAATTGAAGAAGGCATTGCTCGAGTCACAGATGCGCCAGGTCGACGCGATCATGGCAAAGATCGGCGACGAGGAGGGCAAGATCTGCATTTCCGATGCCTCGCGCAACTGGAAGGGAATTAACTCCTGCTCTATACTCGAGCCCGTCATTCGTCTTTATATGGAAACGGGTGAGAAGAGATTTTTCGATTTTGCGACCTACATTGTAAACATCTGCGAGAACGGAATCGCACCTATTTTCAAGGAAGCGTACGAGGGTCAGCTCGATCCGTATCAGTATACCGTTTTCAAGGCATATGAGGTCACCTCTTGCTTTGAGGGCTTGGCGGAGTATTACCGCGTGACGAAGAACGAGAAATATCTTACGATGCTGTGCAACTACGCATACCGTCTGCTCACCAGTGATATCACGATCATCGGCAGCGGCGGATGCTACGACGAGAGATTTGATAATTCCTCCAAGAGACAGACCGACCGTGAGAATAAGCGCATCGTGCAGGAGACCTGCGTGACCGTTACCTTGATGAAGTTCTTCCGTGAGATGCTTCGTCTGACCGGTGACGTGACCTTTGCGGATCACATCGAGCGCGCCTTCTACAACGCGTACAACGGCGCACTTAACACCAAGGATATGTTTACCACGGAGAGCAATATGCCCATTGCGGGTGTAACGCCCGGACTCTTGCCCTTCGATAGCTACAGCCCCTTGACCGTTTCCAAGCGCGGACGTCAGGTCGGCGGCTTCCAGGTCATGGCAGACGGCAGCTTCTACGGCTGTTGCGCGTGCATCGGCTCGGCAGGTATCGGTATGATGCCGCAGTTCGCGGTTATGCAAAATGACAACGGTATCGTGGTCAATCAATATTATGACGGTGCTACGACCTTTACCACCAAGGGTGGACAAACGGCAACGCTCGCGCAGGCGACTGCATATCCCTACGGCAACCGTGTGGAGATGACGCTGACGCTTGATTGCGACGAGGCATTTGCAATTCAGCTTCGCGTGCCCGCATGGAGCCGCAAGCATACCTTGACCGTCAACGGCGAGGCGGTAGACGTTGCAAACGGATACAACGTATTGAACCGTACTTGGAAGAGCGGCGACAAGATAGTGCTTGAGCTGGATGACACGACCTATCTCGTTACGCCTCCCGAGGGTGCGGCGGATGAGGACAAGATGCGCGCGATCCAACGCGGTGCGGTGGTCTATGCGGTTACGAGCGAGCTTGGGGAGGATCCCTTCGCGGTCCATCAGCCTCTTGTCGATGCGGACGGCAGACTGACCGACGTGTGCGACGTTGAATTGGACGGCGCATCCCCGTACTATTCCATGCTTTCCATCGGCTGTGCCGACGGCAGGCGCCTTCGCGTGGTGGATTATGCCTCCGCGGGCAAGGACTATTTGAACGACGACATGTGTGCGTGGTTCCCGATCAAAGAATAATATATAACAGGAGAAACGATTATTATGACATTATACGAGGATTTGAAATGGAGAGGTCTGATTCAGGACATTTCCGATCCGAAGCTGGTTGATAAGCTCAATGCAGGTGGATTGAAGTTTTACATTGGTACCGACCCTACGGCGGATAGCCTGCATCTCGGGCACTATTCCTCTTTTCTGATTACGCGCCGTCTGGCGGCTGCGGGACACACGCCCTATCTGCTCGTAGGCGTTGCGACGGGACTCATCGGTGACCCTCGCGGAACGGTTGAGCGTAAGCTTTCCAACCGCGACGAGATCCTGCACAACTACGAGTGCCTCAAAAAGCAGCTTCAAGGGCTCTTTCCCTACGAGGTCGTAAATAACTACGACTGGGTAAAGGATATCAACGTCGTGGAGTTCTTCCGCGATTACGGAAAGTATATCAACGTCGGCTATATGCTCAGCAAGGATCTCATCCGCCGTCAGATGGAGAGCGGAATTTCCTATGCAGAGTTCTCCTATATGCTCATTCAGGGCTTGGATTTCAAGTATCTGCATGAGAACAAGGGCGTGGATCTGCAGGTCGCGGGCTCCGACCAGTGGGGTAACATCACCACGGGTATTGAGCTGATCCGCAAGACCACGGGTGACGAGGTCTATGCGTTCACGATGCCGCTGGTTACCGACTCGCACGGCAACAAGTTCGGTAAGAGCGAGGGCAATGCGGTCTGGCTCGATAAGAACAAGACCAGCTCCTACGAGCTTTATCAGTTCCTCCTCAACTCCGAGGATAGCATGGTCATTGAGTACCTCAAGAGATTGACCTTCCTCTCCCGTGAGGAGATCGAGGCGATCGCTGAGGAGCACAATGCCGCACCCGAAAAGAGACTTGCGCAGAAGACGCTTGCAAAGGAGATCATCGACGACCTTCACGGCGAGGGCGCTTATGAGTCCGCTGTCAAGATCAGTGAGCTGCTCTTTGCGGGCAAGATCAAGGAGATCCCCGTCAAGGATCTTTTGGCGGGACTCAAGGACGTTCCGCACTTCACCACCGCAGGCGGCGCGATCCTCGACGTGCTGGTAGAGAGCAAGATCTGCTCCTCCAAGCGCGAGGCAAGAGAATTCCTTTCCAACGGTTCACTCACGCTCAACGGCGATCAGATCAAGGATATGAACACCGTGATCAACGCAGACGTGGCTCTTGGCGGCAAGTATATCGTGATCCGTCGCGGTAAGAAGAAGTATTATCTCGGCGAATTGGCATGATTTTTCAAAAAAATAAAGAAGCGCGTTCCGATTGCGGAACGCGCTTTCTCCTTAAAGCGAAAAGAGAGTTTCGGGTGTGAAACTCTCTTTTTAAATTTTATTTGCCAAGGAATTTTTCAACCGAACGGATCTGTGCCGCAACCGATTCGGGTCCCGTGCTGCCTGCGGAGATGCGCTTTTTCACGCAGGTCTCAAGGGAGATTTCTTCAAAGAGATCCTCGTGGAAAAGGTCGGAATGGAGGCGATATTCCTCCAAAGTAAGCGTTTCGAGGGTCTTATTCTCCGAAATACACTGTGCAACGAGCTGTCCAACGATCTTATAGGCAGTGCGGAAGGGCATACCCTCGCGCACAAGGTAATCGGCAAGGTCGGTGGCGTTAAGGAAGCCCTTTTGTGCCGCCGCGTACATATTTTCCTTCTTTGCCTTCATGGTGCGCACCATGGGAGCAAAGACGCGCAGACACTTTTTGACTGTATCGACTGCATCGAATACCGTCTCCTTGTCCTCCTGCATATCCTTGTTGTAAGCCAAGGGTAACCCCTTGAGAACGGTAAGCATTGCCATCAGATCTCCAAAGACGCGTCCCGTCTTTCCGCGCACCAGCTCAGCCATGTCAGAGTTCTTCTTCTGCGGCATGATCGAGGAGCCCGTGGTGTAGGCATCGTCAAGCTCTACAAAGCGGAATTCCCAGCTCGACCAGAGAATGATCTCCTCCGAGAAGCGGGAGAGATGGGTCATAATGAGCGAGATCGCGGAGAGAAGCTCAACGCAGAAATCACGGTCGGAAACGCCGTCGAGGCTGTTTTCGGTGATCCCGTCAAAGCCGAGCATCTTTGCGACCATATAGCGGTCGGTGGGGTAGGTGGTTCCCGCGAGTGCGCAGGAGCCGAGAGGGGAATAATTCATGCGTGCGGCGGTGTCGGCAAGTCTGCCATCATCACGGCGGAGCATCATGGCGTATGCCAGAAGCTGCTGTGCAAAGGTGATGGGCTGTGCGCGCTGAAGATGCGTATAGCCGGGCATGATCGCGTCCTGATTTGCCTTTGCCTGCTCGCAGACCGCATCGATCAGTTCGCGGAGCAACGCGCGGATCTCTGTGATCTCATCGCGAAGATAGAGTCGGATGTCGAGTGCAACCTGGTCGTTGCGGCTGCGCGCGGTGTGGAGCTTTTTGCCCGTGTCACCGATCCTGCGCGTCAATTCCGCTTCCACAAACATATGGATGTCCTCTGCATCGGGATCGATGGGGAGCTTGCCGCTGTCAATGTCATCGAGGATCCCCTGAAGCCCATCGAGAATGGTATCTCGCTCGGCATCGGTGAGGATCTTGCAGGCGGCGAGCATGGTCGCGTGGCTCATCGAGCCTGTAATGTCCTGCTTGTACATTCTGGAATCGAAATGAATGGAAGAGTTGAAGTCGTCTGCCTCGCGGGAGAGCGCGCCGTCGGTTCTTCCTGCCCACATTTTTTCCATAATCGTAAAAACCTTTCTGTTGATACTACATAGAGGCTGCTGCAAGCGTTTTGTGCCTGCAACAGCCTTTATTAGATAAATATTTTAGAATGAAATTAATTCTCGATCTAAAAAATTACTTCTTTGCGTTGTTTTTTGCCAGAACCTGTGCCTGAACGGAGATGGGAAGACCCCAAAGATTGATAAATCCTGCGCTGTCTGCCTGGTTGTAGGTGTGGTCCTCACCGAAGGTTGCGATCTCCTCGGAGTAGAGGGACCAATCGCTCCATGCGCCTGCCTTGATGATATTGCCCTTGTAGAGCTTGAGCTTGACCTTACCCGTAACGTGCTCCTGGGTCTTTTCGACAAATGCGGAGAGTGCCTCGCGGAGAGGGGTGTACCACTGACCGTTATAGAGGAGTTCACCGAAGGTAACCGAAAGCTCCTGCTTCTTGTGCATGGTCATCTTATCGAGGCAAAGGGTCTCGAGGTAGTCGTGAGCCGCGTAGAGGATCGCTCCGCCGGGGGTCTCGTAAACGCCGCGACACTTCATGCCGACCAGACGGTTCTCAACGATGTCGAGCAGACCGATGCCGTTTGCACCGCCGACCTTATTCAGCTCCAGGATGATATCCTTCGCGCTCATCTTCTCACCGTTGTAAGCGACGGGGCGACCTGCCTCGAAGTCGAGGGTGATGTAGGTGGGGGTGTCGGGAGCCTGCAGGGGAGAAACACCCATTTCAAGGAAGCCGGGCTTCTCGTAGAGAGGCTCATTGCCTGCATCCTCGAGGTCGAGTCCCTCGTGAGAGAGGTGCCACATGTTTTTATCCTTGGAGTAGTTGGTCTCGCGGCTGATCTTGAGGGGGACGTTGTGCGCCTCTGCGTAATCGATCTCCTCGTCACGGGACTTGATGTCCCACTCACGCCAGGGAGCGATGATCTTCATGCCGGGAGCGAATGCCTTGATCGCAAGCTCGAAGCGGACCTGATCGTTGCCCTTACCGGTGCAGCCGTGGCAGATAGCGTCAGCGCCCTCTGCGATCGCGATCTCTGCGAGACGCTTACCGATGATGGGACGTGCAAGAGCGGTACCCATCATGTATTGCTCGTACATTGCGCCCGCCTGAACGGTGGGAATGACGAGCTCCTCAACAAACTCCTCGGTGAGATCCTCAATATAGAGCTTGGAAGCACCCGTCTTGAGTGCCTTTTCCTCGAGTCCCTCCAATTCATCGCTCTGTCCGACGTTTCCGGAAACCGCGATGATCTCGGGGTTGTTGTAGTTTTCCTTGAGCCACGGAATGATGATAGAGGTATCAAGACCGCCGGAGTAGGCGAGTACGACTTTTTTTACAGATTTCTTGTCCATTTTGATTGGTTCTCCTTTGATGCGAATGAAATGATCAATATGTGCATAATTATACAACCTTAAACACCTTCTGTCAAGATGTTTTTTATTTATTTATTTTTTTCTCTATTTTGAACAATAAAGTAATAAAAAGTTAGCTTCTTTTTGGTGATATTCTGAATTTGATATGCAATAAATATGCAAAATCGGTGTATAATTATTTATCAAGCGTTTGCGTGCGAAGGTTGTTGAAGCGGTTGAAATGTGATACAGTATTCAAAAAGCTTCTTTTTATTTGAGATTATTTGAGATGGACGAAAAATTGGTGAGCGCCAAGCTTTATCTTTTTCTCTCAAACGCGTGTAAGGAAGGGAAATGACCTGTGCGCAGACAAGCAAGCTGTATAAAAATACGCCTCGCGAGCTCGCTTTGCGCACGCACACGCATCCTTTTTTATTAACTGATGAGTGCCGCGTCGATGTCAAACAGGGCTTGCACGGAGCGCGCCAGAAGGGGATACTCGGAGAGGGTGGGATCCTCCCCGAGCAGGGCGCGCGCGTCACTTGTTGCATCGGTAAGAATGGTGACGTCCTCGCCTGCGTTGGCAAGGCGGAAGGTGAGCCCGCCGCTCTGTCGAATTGCTCCGTCCGAGGTGCCGAGAAAATCGCCGGGACCGCGCTGGGCAAGATCCTGCTCTGCGATCGCATAGCCGTCGTAGGTCGTACGCATGGTCTCAAGACGTGCGCGCGCGGTCTCGCCGCGTGCTCCGCCCTCACCGACCATCAGAATGCAATAGGATTTGCGTGTTCCGCGTCCGACACGTCCGCGAAGCTGATGCAATTGGGAGAGACCGAAGCGCTCGGCATTCTCCACGATCATCAAGCACGCGTTTGGGACGTTGACACCGACCTCGATCACAGTCGTGGAAACGAGTATCTGTACCTCGCCGTCGGCAAAGGTCTTCATTACCTTATCCTTTTCCGCGCTCTTCATGCGGCCGTGTAAAAACGCGACCTTGTACTGCGGAAAGCGCGCTTGCAGCTCCTCGGAGAAGGTGACTGCCGCCTTGAGGGGGGCGGGCTTATCGCGTAGGGAGCCGTCGGAGAGAACGTCATAGAGCGTGACCTCCCCCTCCTCCTCTTCCTGCTCCTCGACCGCAGGACAAACCACGTAGACCTGTCCGCCGTCCTCGATCTGCTTTTGAATAAAGCCGTTGAGGCGCTCGCGGTAGCTCTCGTCCACCGCAAAGGTATCCACGCGCTGTCTGCCGGGAGGCATTTCATCGATCTTGGAAATATCAAGATCTCCGTACAAAACCAACGCGAGCGAGCGCGGAATGGGGGTCGCGCTCATGACGAGCAGATGCGCGTGCCCGTTCTTTTCGGAGAGCTTTGCGCGCTGACGTGCACCAAATCGGTGCTGCTCGTCGGTTACAACAAGTCCGGGAGCGGAAAAATCAACGCCGTCCGAGAGCAGAGCGTGGGTTCCGATCACCACGTCTGCGCGCTTTTTGGGATCATTGGTGGCGAGAGCTTCCTTGATCTTACGCTTTTGCGCGGCGGTTGTAGAGCCCGTGAGCAAAACGCAACGGATGCCGATCGCTTCAAGGAGCGGCGCAAGATCGTGATAGTGCTGCTGCGCCAAGATCTCGGTCGGTGCCATGAGTGCTGCTTGCCTGCCGTTTTGCACGGCACAGAGCATTGCCGCGGCGGCGCAAACCGTTTTTCCGCAGCCTACGTCACCCACCAGCATACGGCTCATCGGTACGTCCTGTGCCATGTCGCGCAATACGTCACCGATCGCACGCTCCTGCGCGCCCGTGAGTCGGTAGGGGAGCTGTGAGAGAAGCGGAGAGAGATCGACACTTTTGCAGATCGGTGCGCCCGATTGCTTGGATCTCTTGTGTGTCATTGCCGCGCCGAGCGCGAACTCGAAGAATTCATCATAGACCAATCTCCGTCGCGCGATGACCAGCATTTGGGGATTTTCGGGATCATGGATGTGTCTTTGTGCAAAGGCACGCGTGCAAAGACCTCTCTTCTCGCGGATATCGAGAGGGAGCGGATCAATGCAAGCCGCAGCGGCGAGCAGCTCCATTGCCGTTGCGATGTCCTTCGCGATCTGCTTTTGGGAGAGCCCGTCACTCATGCGGTAAATGGGGCAGAGTGTGGGGAGACTTGCGGATTCTGTCCATGCCTCTGCAATGGGGGAGGACATGGTATATCGCCGTCCCGCGCGCTCGACCTTACCGTAGAAGCGAAAGACCGAGCCGATGGGGAATTTGCTTTTGAGGTAATCCTGATTGAAATAGGTGATCTCACAGCTTCCGCTGTCGTCGAACGCGCGGAACTTGAGAAAGGTTTTGCGACTCCGCAGACGGAGCACCTTCGGCTCTGTCGCAACGGTCAGGATGACCGCGCTTTTTCCGTCGACGTAGGCTTCGGAGAGCAGGCGGATATCGCCTCGGTTCTCATAGGCGCGCGGATAATGCGCGATGAGGTCTTTCAACGTGCGGATGCCAAGCTTTTCGTAAGCGGCGGCACGTGCGGGACCAACTCCCGAGAGCACTGTGACAGGAGACTGTTCGGTTATGATTGCGGCTTGTGCCATGGCGGTCACTCCTTTCGGATTATTTTAACATACGTCTGACCTTTTTTGGCAGGGAAAGTCCCTTTTCAAACGCCTCGATCACTTCATCCACCTCGCGCGGCGTTTCGTTTGAGAAGATGAAATGACGGTTGGAAATGCCGTAGCGACAAAGCTCCTCGATGCGGTCGGACATACAGGTCGGGAGGCTGTTGTAGACGACGTTGCGGTGCTTCCACTCGCGCAGGATCGGGAATTCGATGCCGCGACGGTCGGTCATGCGCGCCTCTCCTCGGTCGCAGACGGTGCAATCCGCAAGCTCGCGGATCACGCATTTTTCAAGCGTCATGAGCGGGATTCGTCCGTAGACGATGACGGCGGTCTTGCCGCCAATATCGCGTATTTGCGGTAACGTCAGCTCGGGAGAGAGCAGAATTTCATCAAAGCCGAGGTCATGCAGGCGTGCGACGGTCTCGTTGTTGGTCACGTTGAGCCGAAAATCGCCGTGAATGGGAAGCCCGCACTCCCGTGCCAATGGGAGATGACCGAGATTGCCAACCGTGAGGGAGGTGCAACCGAGTGAGATCGCGCGCGCAAGCAGCTCGCGTACCTCGTCTCGGTCGCTGTCAAAGATCACGGGGGGAAGGATCACGTCGTCGGCGCGGTCGGTATATTGGTGTAGCGGGAGCGAGATGCGATCAAAAAACGCGCGTGCGCGATCGGTGATCTGCGAAGGGCTCGTAAAGCGTGCGGTATATTGGGAAATTCGCGTTTTTTGCAGTACGTGTGCGCTTTTGGCGCAAAAATCGCCCTCGTTTCGCGGGTTTTGCAACCCATCCTCCCATGCGGCGATCGCGCGACGGCGAAGATCGTTGAGGCGGGAGATGGGAAGCATGAGCCCACCGTCAAGAGATAATTCGAGCTTATCGATCTCATACGCCGTGCCGCCCGTTTTGGAGAGATTGCGCAGAACCGTCTCCTCGGTCAGCGGCGCGTTGCGCGCTTCCATTGGAATATCACCCTCGACCGTGACCGTGCGGTTGCCGTCGGAGAGCGTAAGGGTTGCGGGGACGTTTGCACGGATGCATGCCGTTGCGGTCAGCGGGATCCGTCGGGAGAGCCCCGCAAACGGAGCGACCGTGCGTGAGCTTTCCTTGTCTCCCTCGGAACGGATGCCGAGCATGGTGCGATCGATCCTTCCTTTGTAGGATCCGTCGGTAAAGCCACCGCGACTGAAGGCGTTAGCGAGGCGTTGCATCTCATCGGGCGTTGCCGCGCGCGCTTCATCCAAGAGCCTGCGCCAGATGCGCGCGGTCTCGTAGACGTATTCGGGAGATTTCATGCGTCCCTCGATCTTGAGTGATGCCACGCCCGAACGGATCACCTCGGGGACGTGTGTGGCGAGGGAGAGATCCTTGAGCGAAAGCGGATAGGGGGTACGTTTTTGATTTTTGGCACAGCTTGCACAGGAATAGGGGAGACGGCAGGGCTGCGCACATTCGCCGCGGTTGCCGCTTCTTCCGCCGACCAGAGAGGAGAAGAGACACTGTCCCGAGTGGCTCACGCAGAGCGCACCGTGGACGAAGATCTCCACCTCGATGGGGGAATTGCGTACCACCGTCTCAATGTCCTCGGCAGAGGTCTCGCGGGCGATGACCATGCGGGAAAAGCCGAGCTTTTTGAGCTCATGCCCCATGTCGGCGCAATGTCCCGACATCTGCGTGCTGGCGTGCAGCTCAAACGAGGGAATGAGCTCATGGATCGCTGAAGCACCGCCGAGATCTGCGACGATGAGTGCGTCCACACCCGCGAGATACGCCTCCCTTGCCGTGCGGAGATAATCCTCGCGCTCACGGTCGGTAAAAAGAGTATTGACGGTCTGATAGACCTTGACTCCATAGGTGTGAGCGCGCAAAACAGCGGCGCGTAACGCGTCGCTGTTAAAGTTGTGTGCATTCATGCGGGCATTGAAGAGACTTCCGCCCAGATAGACCGCATCCGCGCCGCCTTCGATTGCCGCGTCAAGCGCCTCGGGGGATCCGACGGGGCAGAGAAGCTCGGGCAGAGCGTGCTTTTTTTTGAGATCAGACATCGCTGAAGGTCAACAGATCGAACATGCTGCCAACGCGGCTCTTGGAGGACTTGGGTGCCTTGGGCTGCGCGGGAGCCTCCTCCTTTGCGGGCTCCTCTGCGGGAGCGGCAACGGGAGCGTCCTCGGTATAGGGAGGATCGAACGCGGAGATCTGCTCCATAACGGGCGCCTTAGTCTCTGCGG
>JAFTJB010000060.1 GCA_017456625.1 Clostridia bacterium | reverse complement strand
TCTTGTCATAGATGATCTTGGAGAAGGCGGTGTCGCGCATATGCTTCATCATCATCGCATAGGCGGTGTTGACGTAGGTCTGGTTGGGAAGGATGTCCGAAATGAGAGGTGTGCCGTGGAAGCTTCGCTTGGTAGGGAACCAATTGAAATAGGCAACGGGGTAGAGCGAGAGACCTGTGCGGACACGGCGGATGAGGCAGTCGGCGGTGGATTTTTCAAAAACGACCTCTCCACCGTCTCGGTAGAACTTCACGAGGTAGGTCGCGAATTCACCGTCCGTTGCGTCAATGGAGGCGCGGTCTGCATCGAGATCGCTTTCGGAGTCGGGCAGGATGCGTGCGCGGTCCGAGGTGGAGACACCTGCCTCCGCTGCCTCCGCGCGCAGTGCGTCGACCGATGCGCGCCCCGCGAGAATGACGTATTCCTGCGTTTGGAGGTCGGTGCTTTGGACGTTTGCGACAAAGAGGTCGCTGCTTGGAATGAGCTCTGTGCGGATGTCACCGTGATAGAGGTGACCGCAATCCGCATCTCCGTCCCACCAGCAGTAAAAGACCGCGTCACCGCTGATGGCGGCATCCGTGAGTGCTTGCTCACAGAGCTCGTTCATGTGATTTTGCTTCCATCGATAGAGGGCGTGACGGTCGAGTGCGGCAAGACCCTGCCGTACCGCGTGCTGTGTCAGCGCATTGTCGAGGAAGGGAAGACGGTCGTCGGAATAGTGGATGGAGAGATCCCCGGGCAGGATACTGCCGACGAGGTGGTCGGTGATACGGCGAACGAGATTAAAGACGGGGTGTGGGAGGTCGGCGACACTGCCGCTCCACTGATCTCCGCGGTAAAAGCGCTCGTTTTTGCGGACGGTTTCGTATAGACCGATCCGTCGCTTGTATTCGCGCCCCGCCTCATACTGTTGCCATGCTTGCTTGTAGGTTTGATCCATGGGATGAATTCCTTTCTTAAAGATTTGCGTGGAAGATGAGCGAGTAGATGCGGCAGTCCGAGATCCCCGAGGTGCGGATGCGGAAGCGGAGGTGGCGAAATCTTCCCATCAGCGCGCGAGCATCGAAGATATCCGGCTTGTCTGCCTCGTTCGAGTCGATCTCAAAGCTTTTTGCGGCGTGCTCGGTCTCGAGCGTGAGCTCGGATGCGGTATTTGGAGTGTTTTTGCAGAGTGTCACGCGCAGGGATCGCTTTTTCAATTCGGGACGGGAGAAGTCGAAGTATCCGCTGAGATAGGAGGCGGTGATCGCTTCAAAGTTGTCCGTGTAGACCGTATTGTCGAATATCAGGACCAGGTTGTTGTTGACAAATCCCTTAAAATTGGGGAGATCAATGAAATAGGATGCCTTGATGTTTGTAAAAACGTACCACTCGCCGAGCTGATAATTGTAGACGAGCACGCGATCGTGGGAGGTGTTCGGATCGCGGATCCAAAGCTCGTGGAAGAGCGGCTCGGCTCGCATCACACAGCCCTCGGCGATCCCGAGGTTGAAGAGATCCGATATGCCGTCCGAGATGCGGGTGACGGTTGGGCGTTCGTTCTCGCTTCGGGGGACGGTCATCATGAAGATCCCCTCGTGATTGACAAAAACGGGCTTGGAGTTGCAGATGGTGACGCCGTAGGGTGCGGTGCAGCCCATTTCGGGGTAGAGGAGGGAGACCGAAACGTCATTCGAGGAGTCATTGGGACATTGGATTTCCCAGGTGCTGTGCGCGGTGAAGGCGAGGAGGCGGTTGTTGTAGGGACAGAGTGAGGTGATGGGGAACGCTCTGTCGCCAATGCGTTGGACGTTTTCGGACGTGAAGTAGAGCGGCAGGACCTTGAGGTAATGGGCTTGTGCGGCGGAAATGCTCCCCTTGGAGACGTAGCGCGAGCAGTAGATCTCATAAGAATAGCCGCCACCGTAGAGGCAGAGCGTGGAGTGGTGACGTCCATCATAGACGACGGCGCGCTTTGTACTGTCGATGCCCTTTGCATCTCGGTTGAGCATGGTCTCGACCGCAACCTCGACCGTGTATCCGATCCGTTCGGCAGGGAGAGAGAAGTAGTTGTTGCCGGAGGTAAAGAAATAGTCGGTCACGACCTTTCCGTCGACCAAGAGCGAATCAATGGATTTGACGTAAAAGGGAAACTTGAAAATGCTTTGCAGACCGGAGTTGACGTAGGAGATGCGGACGCGGTTGGTGAGGAGGTTGAAGTCCTCGTTCGGCGCGCCGGGCGAGAGGGGATCCCAATTCTTTCCATAGAGCGGAACGTACGGGGTGATCGGCGAGAATTGACCGCTGTTGGAATTATAGTAGAGGAGACCGTTGCCGTCGTTGAGGTAGAGCGTATCCTCAAAGCAGAAAAATTCGAGCCGCCCGGAGGAGGTGGAGAGCTCCGCTACGGGATTGGAGGTGCCCATGAGAGGATCGATTCGATAGACGGTTGACAGGCAGACGGCAAAAATCCAATGCGTTTGACTGACGGTGCCCTCCCAAAAGGCACGGACGGTGCCTGGGAAATAACGGTGGGTGCGCCAGCCCGTACGCTTTTTGAGTGTACCGTCGGAGCTGATGCGGAAATTCTCCATATCGGTAGCCAGCCGATCTGTGGCGAGGAGACTTTGCCCGAGTCCTCGAAAACGGTCGAACTTCTCGGTAGCAAAAGCGCGGTGCGGCTTGATTTTTGACATGAGTGAGGTTACTTCCTTTCTTTGAGATGGGGTGCACGGCGGAAAAGTGAAGATGGAGCGCATCAGAGCGGGAAATAATCGCCTGATCGCTTTTTAGGAAAAATAAAGTTGCGGTCGGGAGTAGCGGATTCGCGGAAGATGTCGGGACGGCTCATCACGGCGTAGCGCAATGCCTCGGGAGCATGCGTGATGGCGTGTGGCTCGCCCGAGGCATCCTCGGGACGGATCGCATCGCACAGAAGCGCGGGGAGCGAGCGGATCAGCTCACGGCAATCGGCAGAGATACGGAGAGAGGGGCGCGTGGGATCGTTGCCGAGGTACTCTCGCAGGATTCGCCAGCCCGCAACGCGTCGGTTGTCGGCGGCACGCATAGGCGGCATACCCTCCACCGCCTGCATCACCTCAAAGCCGCTTCTGCCCGTATCCTGCCGTCGGTTCCACAGATCGGGCGATGCCGTAACGTACTCGACCGTATGTCCTTGACAGAGAGATGCGACCTCAAGCGCCGCCTCGCGGAGCGTGAGATTGGGACGACAGACCTCGCGCAGGACGTAGAGATTGCCTTGCTCATCGGAGCCGAGGAGAAGGGAAGCAAGCATATCAAATCCATAGTCGATCGCCGCGAATTTTCGTAGCCGCGTGGGGATCGCATCGGGGTGACAGATATGCAGCTCCTCTCGGAATTCGGGGAAGAACTGACCCTCAAAGACGTCCCACCGACCGAGCAGCCATGCGTCGCGCAGCTTGGGAGGAAGACTTTCGAGCTGACGGACGTAGTCGGGGTCGGCGCGGAGGAGCGTGGGGTTGTCGTAGACCTGCGCGGGGATAAAGCAGTAATCCTCGGGATCCTCGCCCTCGCGATAGACGCGATCCACAAAGAGACGCTTGACCCACGCGTGTCCGATCCCACCGGGGTTGCAGGTGAGGTACATTCGTCTCGGAACGTCACCAACGCCTCGCAGACAGGCCTTCAGGACAGAGAATTGATATTCGCTCAATTGCGTTGCCTCGTCGATGGCGATGATGTCGTATTCCTGACCCTGGTAGCGGAGCACGTCGCGGTCGGCGGCGCAGTAGCCCAGGGAGATTGTGCTTCCGTTGGGAAAGGAAAGCATTTTTTCGCTTTCGCGGTAGGAGATCAGATCTCCGTATTCCGAAAGGAGGGGACGGACGTGATTGGCGGTCAGCTCGGCGTAGGAGCGACGGATGAGCAGACAGCGAATGGAGGGATAGCGCAGACAGAGTGCCACGAGCTTGCGGCGCAGAGCCCAGGATTTGCCGCCGCCGCGCGCACCGCCGTAAGCGGTATAGCGTGCACGGGAGGCAAAGAAGAGCTTTTGACTGGCAGAGGGGCGACCGCGGATCCTTCGTACCCGTTCGGTGTCGCGCTAAGCCTTCATTCGCCGTCCTCCTCTATGTCGTGCTCGAATACAAGGAGCACAAGACCGCAATCGGTCTCGGTCTCGTCCTCTCCGTCCTTGGATTTGTCCGCGTAGCCCAAGCGCTTTTTGAGGTAGGCGGCGAGGAGCGTGGGGGAGGGGGAGTTGACGAGCAGCTCGTCCTCCAGAACCGCCTGCAAGTAGTCCGCCGTTTCGGGGTAGACCTCCGCGAACTGTGAGAACGCACGTACTCCGCAGCCGAGAGAACGGCAAAAGCCCGCAAGATTGGGGAGCCGTCGGTCAGCCTTCTTGCCACCCTCCGTGGGAGCGGCGCAGCAATCGAGGTAGGCGCGGAGCGCCTCGGCAAGCTCTTTTTTCTTTGCCGCACGCAAAAGGGGATTGCTTCGTTTATTCATACATTGGGATTCACCTCCGTTTGTTTTTTGCACTTTTCCTTCGTGCAAGCGTATTTTACGCCTTTTTTTTGTGCCAAACAGTGTCACTTTGTGCCACTTTGTGCCATTTTCTTAAAAAAATTTTAAAAAAACTTGACAAGGAGGATTTTTTATGATATCATTTTGATATCAACCATAAGGAGGATATAACAAATGGAAGAAAAGATCTTAAAGACAAAAAAGAACGGCATGAAGGCATTGATCTTGATCGTTTTGGTCTATCTTGTCGGCATTGCGGCAATGGTAGGCGGAATCGTGATGACCGAGTCTGGCAATGACCTTGGCTTTGTGCTGGCAGTGCCCGGTATTCTTTGGGTGTGCGTCGGTTGGATCCCGCTCCTTGGTCTCAAGGTGCTCAAGCCCCAGGAGGCGCTTGTATTGACGCTGTTCGGTAAGTATATCGGCACGCTCAAGGGAGAGGGCTTTTATTACGTCAATCCCTTCTGCTCGGGTGTGAACCCCGCGGCGGCAACCAAGCTCAAGCAGAGCGGCGACGTGGACGGCGCGGCAAAGGGTGCGGCTGCAAACGGTGCGAACGCAAACGTTACGGTCGAGATGGCGAGCAAGAAGATCTCGCTCAAGATCATGACGCTCAACAACAATCGCCAGAAGGTCAACGATTGCCTCGGTAATCCCGTGGAGATCGGTATTGCGGTCATGTGGCGCGTGGTCGATACCGCGAAGGCAGTATTTAACGTAGACAACTTCAAGGAATATCTTTCTCTGCAGTGCGATAGCGCGTTGCGCAACATCGTTCGCATCTACCCCTACGATATTGCCCCCAACGTGGATACGACGGGTGACGGAATTGCGGACGAGGGAAGCCTGCGCGGCTCGAGCGACCTTGTGGCACAGCGTATCCGCGACGAGATCCAGCAGAAGGTCTCTGATGCGGGACTCGAGATCCTTGAGGCGCGCATCACCTATCTCGCGTACGCGCCCGAGATCGCGGCGGCAATGCTTCAGCGTCAGCAGGCATCCGCTGTCGTCGATGCGAGAAAGCTGATCGTGGATGGCGCGGTCGGTATGGTAGAGATGGCTCTGGAGCGTCTGGCGCAGAACAACACCGTGGAGCTTGACGAGGAGAGAAAGGCGGCAATGGTCTCCAATCTGCTCGTGGTTCTCTGCGGCAACCGTGATGCACAGCCCGTTGTCAATTCCGGTAGCATTTATTGATCGCGGGTAAGCTCGCATGGAGAATCAAAGCGACACAAAACAGGTCCCCCTGCGGCTTTCCGCAAAGCTCTACCGTGAGCTCGCCGCCTGGGCGGAGGATGAATTCCGCTCGGTAAACGGTCAGATCGAATATCTTCTGACCGAGTGCGTGCGCCAACGCAAGAAGAGGGACCCGGAGGATTAAAAAACGAAAAAAGCCGACAAGCTCAAACGAGCTTGTCGGCTTTTGGATGATAATTGTCGAAAAACATACAGGTAAAAAAGAAAACGATAAAGCATGTTGACATTTTGTGGGAAATATGATATACTGATAATACAATCAAAATGACAGCTTTGAGAATGCACGTGTCCGACAAATATACGCCGTATTTTGCCGAGAAATCTAACTGTGCAGGTGAGGTAGATCATAAGGAAAACAATATTGCGCGTAGGAGTCGTGGCAAAGCCATGTATTCCTGCGCGCTTTTTGTAAAAAAACATCATAAAGGAGGCGACGGTGATGACCACTGAAAGAATGAAACGAAGAAATCTATTTGTACGAATGGTGCTTATCTTGCTGATCTTGGCAATGCCCTTGACTTCCTGTGCACAAACCGAGCCGACGGGGCAGGGGACGGAGGAGAGTACCGAGGCAACGGGGATAATGGATGGCTTTACGGTTGGAGATGGCGACGAATCGCTGTGCATTACTTGTGCCTACAAAAGTGACAAAACCGTGTTTGATATTGATGACGTAACGCTTACGTTTTATTACGGTGGCGATTTTTACGATTCTTTGGAATTAGAGTTAGAGAAAGGATATAATATTCCATGGTTTGAGTTGTATTTTAAAGACGAGAATGGAAAAAAATATTTTATTCGGCGTGTTGAAGAAAATTTAGTATCTGAAAAATACAGAATGACCTATGTTCGGGATCAAGAAAAACAACATGCAACTCGTTCCTATA
>JAFTJB010000059.1 GCA_017456625.1 Clostridia bacterium | reverse complement strand
GTCGGTCGTCCCATCACCGCTGCAGAGGATCCCGTAGCCGCATACGAGCGTTGCATCAGAGAATTCTGCGACTGATATGAGATACAAGGTTGATCACGACTATCATATCCACTCACAAATTTCGCTTTGCTCCAATGATCCCGAGCAAACGACGGAGCGGATTTTGCGATATGCCGAGGAAAACGGGCTGAAGCGCATTTGTTTGACCGATCACTTTTGGGATGACAACGCGCCCGGTATGCCGGATCTGTTCCGTGACCGTGAGTACGATCCAAACGCCCCGCGTGAGAAGATCCCGGATCGCGGACTCAGCACCGCAAGATGGTACAGAATACAAAATTATGCGCACATCAGCCGCGCGTTGCCTCTGCCAAAATCCGACAAGGTGAATTTCATGTTCGGAGCGGAGACCGAGCTGCAGTACGATCTCAAGCTTGGCGTGACAAGAGAGATGATCGACCGACTCGATTTCGTGATCATTCCCACGACCCATCTTCATATGGGTGGCTTGACCATGACGGCGGAGCAGATGGCATCCGCAGAGGGCAGAGCAGGGGCTTGGATCACACGGCTTGAGGGCGTTTTGGATAAGGATCTTCCGTTTGGAAAGATCGGAATTGCGCATCTTGCTTGCAGTCTTGTTGCACCCTCGCCCGAGGATCGCATCAAGGTGATGCAATTGCTGAATACAGAGGATTTGGAGCGCGTGTTTGCCAAGGCAGCGCGCGTTGGAGTGGGAATTGAACTGAATATGTTCGATATGCTTAATGCGATCGAGGGAGAGACGGAGATCCTTTTGCGCCCCTTCCGCATCGCTAAGGCGCAGGGCTGCAAGTTCTATCTTGGCAGTGATGCACACAAGCCTTGTGAGTTTTCAAGGACGCGCGAGATATTCGAGCGTGCGGTTGAATTGCTCGACCTGTCCGAGAGCGACAAATTTCATATTTCAAAATAACGAAGGAGACAGATAAAATGGAAGCATATAAGAGAGAATTTATACAGTTTTTGGAGAACGAGGGCGTGCTTAAGTTCGGTGATTTCACTGCAAAGAGCGGCAGAAAGATCCCGTATTTCATCAACGCGGGTATGATCAAGACCGGCGCGGCGATCGCAACGCTCGGTGAGTTCTACGCGAAGGCATATTTTGAGAAGATGGGCAAGAAGCCCGCAGTGCTTTACGGACCCGCATACAAGGGCATTTCCTTGTCTGTTTCCGCGGCAGTTGCACTGTCCAAGAACGGACTCAACGTCCCCTTCTTCTTCAACCGTAAGGAGGTCAAGGACCACGGCGAGGGCGGTGTATTCGTAGGCTACGTTCCCACCGCAGGTGAGGAGATCGTTATCATCGAGGACGTGATCACCGCAGGAACCGCGATCCGTGAGAGCATGGAGATTCTCTCTCATCTTGAGGGGGTCAAGGTCAGCGCGACCTTCATCATGGTCGACCGTAAGGAAAAGGGTCAGGGCGAGAAGGGTGCAATGCAGGAGATCGAGGAGCAGTTCGGCTTTCCCGTATACTCCATTGTTGACGTTTACGACATCATTGAGTACCTCGAGGAGGACGAGAAGAACGCCGAGAACGTTGCCCGCATCAAGAATTATCTTGCAATCAACGGCGCAAAGGCGTGATTTTACTGTAAATTTGTGACGAACGGAGAAAAATATGAGAAATCTGATTGATATTTTGGATCTGTCGGTAGAGGAGCTTGACGAATTGATGGCGACCGCCTCCGACATCATTGAGCATCCCGCGCGTTACAGTGAGGCTTGCCGAGGCAAAAAGCTTGCCACTCTGTTCTTTGAGCCTTCCACCAGAACCCGCCTTTCCTTTGAGGCGGCAATGTATGAGCTGGGCGGCAACGTGCTTTCCATGGCATCGGCAAATTCTTCGTCGGCAGCAAAGGGAGAGAGCGTTGCGGATACGGCAAAGACCGTTTCCTGCTATGCGGACGTCATTGCGATGCGTCATCCCAAGGAGGGCGCGCCGCTCGTTGCATCTCTCAACGTCTCCATTCCCGTGATCAACGCGGGGGACGGCGGACATAACCATCCCACGCAGACGCTTGCCGACCTTTTCACCATCAAGAGAGAAAAGGGCGAGATCCGTGATCTCACCGTCGGCTTCTGCGGAGACCTCAAGTTCGGCCGTACCGTTCATTCGCTCATTTCCGCTCTGGCTCGCTATACGGGCATCAAGATCGTTCTGATCTCTCCCGTGGAGCTGACTGTACCGAGCTATATTATGACCGACGTGCTTGAGAAGAACAACATTCCCTATGAGCAAACGACCGATCTTTTGTCGGTCATGCCCAAGCTTGATATTCTGTACATGACGCGTGTGCAAAAGGAGCGCTTCTTCAACGAGGAGGATTATCTGCGCCTCAAGGATAGCTATATTCTCACTCCCGATAAGCTCAAGACGGCGAAGAAGGATCTTTCCATTCTGCATCCTCTGCCGAGAGTCAACGAGATCGCGGTCGCGATCGACGACGATCCTCGCGCGTGCTACTTCAAGCAGGTGCTCAACGCAAAATATATGCGCATGGCGCTGATTTTGAAGCTTTTGGAGGTGAAGGTATGAATATCGATTCGATCAAAAACGGATTTGTCATCGACCATATCCCCGCGGGATGCGGCATGGAGATCTACCAATTGCTCGGACTTGACGACCTCGATTGCTCGATCGCGCTGATCAAGAACGTGGGCAGCCGTAAGATGGGGAAGAAGGATATCATCAAGATCGATTGTGATATTACCTTCAATATGGATATCCTCGGCTACGTTGATCCCGGTATCACGGTCAACGTCGTCAGGGAAGGTAAGATCGTCGAGAAGAAAACGCTCGATCTCCCCAAAAAGCTCGTCAACGTGATCCAATGCAAAAATCCGCGTTGTATTACCACTACCGAGCAGGAGCTTACGCACATCTTCCGCCTGACCGATCCCGAAAAGCGCGTTTACCGCTGCTTCTACTGCGAAGCCAAGGCGAAATAAGGGGGATGAGTGATTTACGAGGGGAAGGGGAAAACTTCTTATAAGAAGTTTTCCCCTTCCCCTCGTGCTCCCTAACCCTTTTCAAGAATTTTAAAAGAAGGGAATATATTTGCACAAAATTGTAGGGTCCCCGCCAATGGGTATGAAAAAAGAGCGGACGAGCCGCTCCTTTTTTATTGCTTATTTTCCCGATAGCGTTTGGGCGTCTTTCCCGTCATTTTTTTGAAGACCTTGGAAAAATACATCGGGTCGGAGTAGCCGCAGGCGAAGGCAAGCTCCGCGGTGTTACTGTGTCCCTGCTCCAAGAGCTCGATCGCGTGCTGGATGCGCAGACGGTTGAGGTAGACTGTCCAATTGACGTTCATGCTCGATTTGAAGAGATGGGAGAGATATTTGTCGGTATAACCGAAGATATCGGCAACCTTTTTCAAATTCAAGGTGGGATCCTTATAGTGGTGATCGAGATAATCCACAATGTTTTTCAGCAGCGTATCGCTTTTGTCTGCGTTCTCCTCAGCGGTGTTGTCTGTGAGGTAGGACAGGGTAAAGAGCAGGACTCCCTCGGTAAGTAGGTTTCCGTTGACGGCATTGAGGCGTTGGATAGATTGGAGCCAGAGCGGAATGAGGGAGTCGTAGCCGTTATAGACGGTGTTGCTCAATTCACCTGCAAGCTCGGGTGCGCGCGTGCCCATAAAGCTGATATAAAAATAACTCAGATCATCGCTCCCCGTAATTTCGTAGCGCACGGCAGGGGCGATCAAAAAGAGACTTCCGACAGATATTTGGAAGGTGCCAAACTCGGGCAGACGGACCTGACCGCTACCTCGCTTGACAAGAAAAAGATAATAGATCGGTTGTATTTGTGGCTGCCGTAGCCGTTTCCATTCGGTCTCATAAACGAAATGGACGGTTTTGAGGCTCCCGTTGTCGTTCTTTACGGGAAGAAATCTGCAAATGCTATTCAAGATCAAGCACCTCCGTTCTACTGCATATCATATCACCGATCAAAGACAAAGTCAAGATAATGGGGGTATTTTACATATAAAAAAGGATTTTTTGCATTTACAAGAAATTGGAAGGATGGTATAATAAGCGCAGAAAGTCTTGCTACGCAAGCCTTTGGGCGTTGCCCCTTGCGCACTGCCGTGCGCCTGCGCCATTGATGCAAGGCGTAAAAATGCCCTTGCGAGCAAGCATTTTTACTTGTGATATAATAAGCGCAGAAAGTCTTGCTGCGCAAGCCTTTGGGCGTTGCCCCTTGCGCACTACCGTGCGCCTGCACCATTGATGCAAGGCGTAAAAATGCCCTTGCAAGCAAGCATTTTTACTTGTGATTTAATAAGCACATAATGGAGAAGGGAGGCTTTAATATGGCTGTTTTATTGATCCTTGTCAGTACGCTTACGCACTTGGCGGAGAGCTTGTTTATTAAGCGATATAATACCAAGCATGCGCGCGGCGGCTTTCTTTTTACTGCCTTTGTTTCGTTCTTTTCCATGTTGGTCTTTCTCGTGACCGACAAGAATGGATTTTTTCTGCCGAGTGGGATTTGGCTCTACGCGATTGCGGCGGGAATTCTGTATTGCTCCGCATCGTTTTTGACCTACGTTGCCTTGCAGATCGGCTCCTACGCGATGTCCATGCTGATCCTTTCCTATTCGATCGTGCTTTCGATCGGATACGGCTTGATCTTTCTCGGTGAGCCGATCTCGGTATTTACCTGCTTGGGATTTGGTATGATGCTGCTGTCGATCTATTTTGTGCGTGCGCCAAAAAAGGAGGGGGACGACAAAAAAATCTCCTTCAAGTGGGTCGTCTGCATTGCCATTGCCGCGCTTGGCAGCGGTCTGTTCGGTGTTGTACAGAGAATGCAGCAGTTAGCGTTCAACAATGCCTGCACAAACGAGTTCATGGTCATTGCGCTTGCGTTTTCCTTCTGCGTTCTTTTTGCGATCGGAATGAAAAAGGACGGAGCGGATCTGAAATACGTATTGCGCCACGGAGTTCCGTGGACAGCCGCGGCGGGCGTTTCGAACGGATTGACCAATGCGATGGTTGTTTTTCTGTACACACTCATGCCGATCTCGCTTTCCTCGCCGATCCGTGTCGGTGTTAAGATCATCTTTTCCTTTGCGCTGTCGGTGCTGATATTCCGAGAGAAGTTTGAAAAACGGCAGGTCGTTGGTGTCCTGTGCGGCACTGTTGCGCTGGTTTTACTCAATATCAAATAAGGAGCTTGGAAAAATGAAAGAGAACATTATTAAATACGGCGTAATCGGACTCAAGCGCGGAGCGGATGTCGCTATTGAAGGAAGATATGACAAGAGAGGCGCTTTGGTTGCGGCTTGCGACCGCGATCCCGAGGCAAGAGAAAATGCAAAGAAGCTTTTTGAGAAGCACGGGATCACTGAATGTAAGTTTTACGAGACCTTTGAGGAGCTGCTTGCGACGGATATCGATGCGGTCATCATTGCGACCGATGCGGTCTGCCACGTCCCGTACGTCATTGGGGCGATGAACGCAGGGAAGCACGTCCTATGCGAGATCCCCTCGATCAACACGGTCGAGGAGGCAAAGATCCTCAAGGATGCTGTGGAGTCTCATCCCGATCTGATCTACATGGCGGGAGAAAATTGCTGCTTCTGGGCGTTTGTGGAGACATGGAAGAGGATGTACGAGGAGGGACAGCTCGGCGAGATCGTTTACGCGGAGGGAGAGTATCTCCATTCCATCGATCCCAAAAACTTTGCGCCCGATAACTATCCCAAGGGACATTGGCGTATCACCAATCCCGCCATCAAGTACATCACGCATGAGATGGGGCCTCTTCTTTATATTTTGAACGACCGCTGCGTAAGCGTGACCTGCACGGAGTCGAATATCGTTTACAATCCTTATTTCCCCGAGAAGAATGCCACGGGCGTTGCGACCTTCAAAACGGCAAAGGGGACAATCTTACATATTCTGATCAGCTTTGGAACCTACATTATGCCCGACCACAATTTCCGCCTCTGCGGAACGCGCGGCTCGGTTGAGACAGACCGACTGAAAAAATACACCGAGGCGCATACCTTTGCCAATTTGCAGGACGTTCCCGATACCTTCAAGACCAAGCTCGATATCCCCGTCACAACGCGTTACGAGGGCGAGACCGAGGGAGCGCACGGCGGCGGAGACAAGAAGATGATGAGCGAATTTTTGCGTTGCATCGCGGAAAATCAAAAGCCCGCAATGGACGTCGACTTTGCCATTCGCATGACCATGCCGGGTATTCTCGCGCATGAATCTGCCGTGAGAGGCGGCATTCCCGTAGAGATCCCCGAGCTCTGATTGCATTCTCCCTTGTTCTTTTCTGCTATCACTTGACATTTTGCGAGATGTTTTGTATAATGTAAGAAGAAAAAGCAAAAGAGGGCAGAGCGCATGAAGGTTTTTATGGTCAATTCGGTTTGCGGTATCAAGAGTACGGGCAAGATCTGTACGGATATCGCAATGATCCTGGAGAGTCGGGGAGACGACTGTAGGATCGCGTACGGCAGAGATCATTGCCCGGAGCAGTATCAAAAATTCGGTATTCGCATCGGCAAAAATCTGTCGGCTTATTTTCGCATCGTTTCCTGCTTTTTGTTTGACAATTCGGGCTTGACCGCGCGCGCCGCGACAAAAAGATTGATCAAGCACATCAAGGAATACGCGCCCGACGTGATCCATTTGCACAATCTCCACGGCTATTATCTGCACCTTCCCATGCTGTTCCGCTTCTTGAAGGAAAGCAAGATCCCTGTGGTGTGGACGTTGCACGATTGCTGGAGCTTTACGGGGCATTGCTCGCATTTCGACTACATTCGATGCAATAAGTGGGAGACGGGAAGCTGTGATCACTGTCCGCTCAAAACCTCATATCCGCCGAGTCTTGTCTTGGATCGCTCCAAGCGAAATCTCGCGTGGAAAAAGGAAGCCTTTTTGGGGCTTGAGAACGCGGTTTTAGTGGCGCCCTCTCAATGGTTGGCGGATCTGACCCGCCGCTCCTTCCTTGGAGAGTACCCCGTAACGGTCGTACACAACGGCATCAATCTTTCGACCTTTTCGCCTGCGGAGGGGGACTTCGCAAAGCGATACGGGATCGAGGGCAAGAAGATCCTTTTGGGCGTTGCGAGCGTTTGGACGAAGCGAAAGGGCTTGGAGGTCTTTTCAAAGCTGCGCGAGCGGCTTGACGGTAGCTACGCGATCGTGTTGGTTGGCTTGGATGCCAAGCAGATCGCGAGCTTACCTGCGGGGATCATTGGCATTAGTCGTACCGCAAACGCAAAGGAGCTTGCGGAGATCTACACGGCGGCGGATCTGTTTGTCAATCCCACGCAGGAGGAGGTCTTTGGGCTTGTCAACGTGGAAGCCCTTGCTTGCGGAACGCCCGTGGTCACCTATCGCACGGGAGGATGCCCCGAATGTCTTGACGAGACGGCGGGAGCGGTTGTGGAGCGCGATGATATTGATGGAATGGAGCGAGAGATCCGCCGTATTTGCGAGGAGAAGCCCTACACCAAGGAGGCGTGTATCCGTGCCGCATCAAGATTTGACGCGAGGGTATGCTTTGAGGGATATATTGATATCTACCGCGCGCTTGCCGAAAAAAAGAAATGATTATGAAAAAGGAGACCTCAAAAAGGAGGTCTCCTTTTCTCTTATGCCTTTCCGACAGAGCCGAACAAACGCATCTTTTCCTTGACTACCTCGCGAATTGCCTCGACCTTCTTGTTTCGAATATCGAGATACGAAAGACCTTCGCCAAGCCCTGCCTCCATTGCGCGATTGCCCGCAACGCAGAGATCGGTAAAAATGTTGACCTTTGCAATGCCTCCCGCAACGGTGTTTTTAAAGTCGTCATCCGAGAGACCCGAGCCGCCGTGCAGCACGAGCGGCGTGTCGAGTACCGCACGGATCTCCTTGAGACGGTCAATGTCAAGCTTCGGCTTGGATTTGTACGCGCCGTGTGCCGTACCGATCGCGATCGCAAGCGCATCTACACCTGTTTTTTCAACGAATTCAATCGCCTCCGCAGGCGTGGTGTAGCGATCCGTTGCCTCGTTGTCCGCGGTGTCCGCCTGACCAACATGACCGATCTCACCCTCTACCGATGCGCCCATGGAGTGGGCAATGCGTACCATCTCGCGCGTGTCGGCAAGATTTTGCTCCACGTCGCCCGCAGAGCCATCGAACATGATGCTCGAAAAACCGAGCTTGAGGGCTTCCATGCAGCGGTCAAAGGTCAGTCCGTGATCGTAATGAACGACAACGGGGACCGATGCACGGCGTGCGGCGTGAAGAATGGAGGGGGCGATGAGTTGAAGCTCACCATTGGGGAGCAGGACCTCCGCAGTACCGATGATGATGGGGGAACGAAGCTCCTCCGCGGCGGAGATCGCCGCCTCCAGCATATCGGTGTCGGTCGTGTTGAACAATCCAACCGCGTAATGTTCTTTTTGCGCGCGGGGCAGAATATCATTCAATGTTACCAGCATAGTAAGATCTCCTTATCAATCTTCAATTTTGGGCTCTCTGACGAGACGGGGATCGGTAAACTGATCGGTCTCGTCCGTGCTTCGGGTGGAAAACTCGGAAATGACCGCGCCGTCCTCGCCTGCCTGGAACCAGTGCCAGGTCTCGGGCATGATGGTGTATTGCTCACCGGGGGTGAGGATGACCTCGTGGAATACGCTGACGTCAGTCTCGGGAATACGTGCCTGTACGTCCTCTCTTTTGCCTTCACCCGTGACGTAGAGATAGACCTTGCCGTATCTGCAGCGAAAGGTCTCCTCCTTTCCCGCCTGTCCGTTGGTGGGGACGTGCTTGTGCTCGGGGCAGGTCTGGTGGGGAAGAAGTACCATCTCCTTGGCACAGACGCGCTCGGTGTTGATGTAGGTTAGAAGCTGAAGTCCGACCTTTTCGACAATGCCGATCTCAAAATCCACCACCTCAATGTTCTTCTTTTCCGCATCGCTCAAAACGATGCCCGCTTTTTCATAAAATTCCAATGCTTTTTTGACTTGTGCTTCGTAAACCGACCGTTTCATATCGATAACCTCCCGTATTTTTCTTCCATTTTCAAAATTTCATGCTTGTTTTTCATGCCATCGACCGAATTTGCGGCAAAGAGATTGCACGCCGCGGCGGCAGAGGCAAATTCAAGCAGCTGCTTATCGCTATAGCTATTGGAAATGCCGTAGAGACATCCCGCGCAAAAGGCATCTCCCGCCCCAACACTTCCGCGGATCTCCTCCTTGGGGATGCGGAGCGAGGGACCCTCGGTGAAATTTTTTTTGCTATCCATAATAAACGAGGCTTGCTTGGAATGCACGATCACGCGATCCTGTACGCCCGCGTCGACGGTACGCTCCATCGCAAGGCGGAGATTGTCGCGGTTGAGTGAGCCGTCGGGGTGATGTGGCTCCAAGCTCCAGATCGCGCAGCACTCCAGCTCGTTGATGATGACGTAATTACAATATTGCAGGGCGGGAATGACGACCTTCTGATAGTCCGCCGCACCGTCGCTGACCGTGTCGATCGAGGTTTTAATGCCCGCTTTTTGCAGATCGTGCAAAAAACGCGCCATGACCGTTCCGTATTTTGGATCTGCCTCGTCAAAGCGATCGAGCAGAAGCAGATACCCAATGTGGAACAGATCGCAGTTGAGAGCGGAGATATCAACGTCGGCAGGACAAAACTCCGCATTCGCGCCCTTGTGGTGGAAGAAGGTGCGCTCGCCGCTTGGGACACTGATCACGTCACTAAAGCTCGTGGGCGTTCGGTCGGAAAAGACGATCTTGCTCACACCAACGCCGTTGCGTTGCAGCTCGGAGATGATGAAGCGTCCGTTGTCGTCGGTGCCGAGCCTTCCGATCACGCTCACGGGGATAGTGCTGTCGATCTTTGCCAGATTGATCGCGGTATTCGGTGCGCATCCGCCAACCGCGTGGGAAATGCTGAGCGTATTGGCAAGCATACCGACCGAGGGGTAGACGTTGACGGTTTTGATGATGTCAAGCAACATATTTCCCGCAATGACGATGCCTTTCTTTTCGCCCATCATCAGATAATCGATGGTAACACCAAAGGTCTCCGCAAGACGGGGGAAGAGGGTGATGTCGGGAAATCCTTGACCGCTTTCCCAGCGGCTGACTGCCTTGTCGGTCACGTCGAGGCGCCGCGCAAGCTCTGCCTGCGTCCATTTTTGCCGACGGCGAAGCTTTGCGATCATTACGCCAATGCTTTTTGCATCCATAGCTTTCTCCTTACGTGTTTTATTGCTTTCATTATAGCATGAAGCTTTAGAATTGTAAACCTACGAAGCGGAGAATTGCAAGTGCATATCAATTTTTGACCGATCAAAAATCCACGAATAATAGAAAAATAAATCGGGTTATGTCGCACTTTTGTGAAGAAAGATTAAAATTATTAACACGGTAAAAACTTTCTAACGTACGCATTGACAAGCGGATATTTTTGTATTATAATATATGGAAATGCGAGGTCTACACATGAAACTGTTACATACTTTTTTATCAAAACTTAAAAATTTCTTCAAAAAAAATAAAACGTTACTCTGGCACGCGGCGATCTTGGTAATGATCGTGGTCGCGATCTCCGTCTTGGCGATGGTACTGTTGACTATTTTCGACGTGATCCAATTTGACGACGGAATGCACTTCAACAGTGCGCTTTTTACGGCATTTTCGGATGCGTGGTACGGCTGGCTTGTCTTTATCGGCTTCCAGACGGGAATGAGCATTTTGCTTTGTGCCATTCCGGGCGCGGCAATGGCGTTCACACTCCTGATCATGACCATCTACACCGAGCCTTGGGAGGCGTTTGTCGTCAGCTTTATCAGTATGCTGATCGCCAGCACCACGCTCTACATCGTCGGTCGCTACGGCGGCTACCGCATCTGCGTCAAGTATTTGGGCGAAAAGGATTCGGTCAGAGCAATGGATCTGATGCGCAATCACGGAACTGTGTATTTTCCGCTTTTGATGATGTTCCCGACCTTTCCGGACGAAGCGTTGACCATGATCGCGGGTACGCTCAAGATGTCTCTGAAGTGGTTTGTTCCGTCTATCGTTTTTGGGCGGGGAATCGGTATCGCGGCGATCACATTTGGACTTTCCGCCGTTCCGTTTGACAGATTTACATCCATTTTCCATTGGATCGCCTTTATCGCCATCTGCGCGGTGTTCATCGTTGCCGTTTTCTACGGTGCGCACAGGATCAACGTTGCCATGGCAAAGAAAGCGCAGAGAAAAGCGGAGCAGGAAAAGGATATATAATAAAAGGAAAGAAGCGAGCATTCGGGTGAACATTTTCCCGAGGCTCGCTTTTTTACGTTTTTTCGAGAACGTACGACATAAAAAAATATTTTCAGAAAAACACAATATCTTGTGATTTAGGGGTTGACATTTACACAATATATGGTATAATAT
This sequence comes from Clostridia bacterium, assembly GCA_017456625.1. GTDB lineage: Bacteria > Bacillota > Clostridia > Oscillospirales > CAG-272 > UMGS1865. Next base: position 1,371 of record JAFTJB010000059.1, on the reverse strand, counting down.
AGATGCATTTGCGCCTTTTTTGTAAGGGCTTTTGTCACTTTGTACGATTATTCCAATATAAATTTGTTGAAAATGAACGAGCAATGGAAAAAGGAGGAAAACAATGAAGGTCATTAAGAGAAACGGATCCGAGGTTATATTCGACATTACGAAGATCATTACCGCGATTACCAAGGCAAACGAGGCAGTAGAAGAGGAATACCGCATGACTCCCATGCAGATCAAGCGCATTGCGGAGGCGGTCGAGCTTTCCTGTATTCGTATGAACAGAGCTCCCAGCGTCGAGGAGATCCAGGACTTGGTTGAGTCCCAGATCATGGCACACGGCGCGTATGAGGTGTCCAAGAAGTATATCACTTACCGCTATACCAGAACGCTTGTCCGTCGCTCCAACACCACCGACGACCGTATTTTGAGTCTGATCGAGTGCTGCAACGAGGAAGCAAAGCAGGAGAATGCAAATAAGAACCCTGTTGTCAACAGCGTTCAGCGCGACTATATGGCAGGTGAGGTCAGCCGTGATATTACCAACCGTCTGCTTCTGCCTCAGGAGATCGTTGAGGCGCACGAGCAGGGCATCATTCACTTCCATGACAGTGACTATTTCGCACAGCACATGCACAACTGTGATCTTGTCAACCTGGAGGATATGCTTCAGAACGGAACCGTTATTTCGGGCACCATGATCGAGCGTCCCCATAGCTTCTCCACCGCCTGCAACATTGCAACGCAGATCATTGCGCAGGTTGCAAGTAACCAGTACGGCGGACAGAGCATTTCTCTGACGCATCTGGCTCCCTTCGTGCAGGTCAGCCGTGAGAAGATCAGCCGCGCACTTCGCGAGGAGCTTGACGCGGTCGGCGCAAGCTTTACCGAGGATCAGTTCTCTGAAATGGTGGAAAAGCGCCTTCGTGAGGAGGTCAGCCGCGGCGTACAGACCATTCAGTATCAGGTCGTCACGCTTCTGACCACCAACGGTCAGGCTCCCTTCGTTACCGTCTTTATGTACCTTGGAGAGGCGAGAAGCGAGAGAGAGAAGAAGGATCTGGCGATCATCATCGAAGAGATCCTTGAGCAACGCTACAAGGGCGTTAAGAACGAGGACGGCGTTTACGTCACTCCCGCGTTCCCCAAGCTTATCTACGTTCTTGAGGAGCAGAATATCCACGAGGATTCTCCTTATTACTATCTGACCAAGCTTGCGGCAAAGTGCACCGCGCGCCGCATGGTTCCCGACTATATCTCCGAGAAGAAGATGCTCGAGCTCAAGGTCGACAAGAACGGCGAGGGACATTGCTATACCTGCATGGGTTGCCGCAGCTTCCTGACTCCTTATGTTGACGAGAACGGCGAGCCCAAGTACTACGGTCG
>JAFTJB010000058.1 GCA_017456625.1 Clostridia bacterium | reverse complement strand
TTGCACCGACATTCCCGTTCATTCAAGAAGCAAGCAAGACAAGGCGCACCGCAGAAAGCAAGGCGCAGGCGTAGTTCCCTACGTCAAGCCGCTTTCGAGGAGCAACGCCGTATTGCGCCGCTTATTGGATGAACATGGCATCGCCGAAGCTGAAGAATCGATACCCCTCCTCAACCGCCGTGTGATATGCCTCCATCATCTTTTCGCGGTTGTAAAAAGCCGAAACAAGCATCAAAAGCGTGCTTTCGGGCAGGTGGAAATTGGTAATCAGCGCATCCACAGCCTTGAAGCGGTAGCCGGGATAGATAAAGATACCCGTATCGCCCGACATCGCGCGGATCTCACCATCTTCGGTCGCAACGCTCTCGATCGTACGGCAGGAGGTCGTGCCCACGCAAATAAGCCGTCCGCCCGCGCGCCGTCTTTCGTTGATGATGCGCGCACTCTCCTCGGAGACCGAGAAAAACTCTGTGTGCATGATATGCTCCTCGAGCTTGTCCGCCTTGACGGGACGGAAGGTGCCAAGCCCGACGTGCAGCATCACGGGCGCGATGGCAACCCCCTTTGCGCGGATCCGCTCCAAAAGCTCGGGCGTGAAATGCAAGCCCGCCGTAGGTGCCGCCGCGGAGCCCTCCTCGCGCGCGTAGACCGTTTGATAGCGGCTGTTGTCGCGGAGCTGCTCGGTGATGTAGGGCGGCAGAGGCATGAGCCCGATCTCGGCAAGAATATCGTATATATTGGCATATTTTTTCGTATCGTAGGTAAATTTGATGAGGCGGTTGCCCTCCTCCACGATATCAACGACCTCACCCGTGAGGATCCCTCCGCCGTAAACGGTGCGCATACCGATGCGCGCGCGCTTGCCGGGCTTAACGAGCGTTTCCCAGGTATCGTTGCCGCGCTGACGGAGCAAAAGCAGCTCGATCGGCGCGTCCTCCCTGCCCTCCACGTGTCCGTAAAGGCGTGCGGGAATGACCTTGGAATCGTTGATAACCAAGACGTCGTTCTCGTTGAGATAATCTATAATATCATAAAAATGCTTGTGCGTAAGCGTCCCTGCCTCGCGGTCTACGACCATAAGGCGAGAGGTATCTCGCTTTTCCATCGGATGCTGCGCGATCTGCTCCTCGGGCAGATCATAAAAAAAATCGGACGTACGCAGCTCGGTCTGCACCTGCTCGTTTCGAATCACTTCACTCATGCTATCGCTCCATCTTCCGCCTACGTCACTCATCGCCCACTCGGCGCATATACTGACAGCGGTACGTTTTTTACACTTTATTTTACCACAACTCGCCCGTGTTTGCAACCTTTTTTACGGAACTATTACAATTTATTTACGTTCCGCGCGAGGCTTGTGTGAAAGGAGACCTACCGCTTATGAGTATTCTCAAGCCAACCGTTTTTACAGGTGCCGCAACGGCACTCATCACCCCATTTCGGGATGGCGCGATCGACTATCCCGCCATGGAGGCACTCATTGAGGAGCAGATCGAAAAAGGGATCTCCGCGCTTCTCGTATCGGGCACGACGGGTGAGAGCGCAACACTTTCCTATGCAGAGCACCGTGAGCTGATCGCATTTGCAAAATCCTGCATCGGCGGTCGCGTGCCGCTCCTTGCGGGATGCGGCTCCAATTCCACCGCAAACGCGCTTCAGCTCGTCCAAAACGCCTGCGAGGCGGGTGCCGACGCGCTTCTTGCCGTCACGCCCTACTACAACAAAACCTCCGCACGCGGGATCATTCTGCACTACCGCGCCATTGCAGATGCCGCCACGCGACCGCTCATTCTCTACAACGTTCCCTCGCGCACGGGCTTCTCGATCCCGCCGGATGCATACCGCGCGCTTGCCGATCATCCCAATATTGTGGGAGTCAAGGAGGCATCGGGAGACCTTGGATTATTGGAAATGCTCGTCTCGGAATGCGGCGACCGACTTGACGTATGGACGGGCAACGACAACCAGACCGTCTCCTCCATGAAGCTCGGCGCGCGCGGTGTGATCTCGGTCTACTCCAACCTCGAGCCACACGCCATGACGGAGATCACCCGCCTGTGTGCCGGTGGGGATTGGAGTCTCGCGGGACAGCGGCTCCGCGCGCATCTGCCGAAAATGAACGCGCTCTTCTGGGAGGTCAACCCCATTCCCGTCAAATACGTCGCCTCCCTTCGCGGCATCTGTCTTGCCGAATACCGCCTTCCCCTCTGCTCCCCCTCCCCCGACATCTGCAAAAGGCTGAAGGGGTTGTTCTCGTAATGGGAGGAAATTGAAGGAGGACAGAGAATGTCTCTGTCCTCCTTTTGCAAGCACTGACTGATAAATCGTAGGGCGGGGCTTGCTCGCCGAGTAAAATAAATGAAGAATGAATAATGAAATCGCTTCGCTGATGAATAATGAAAAATGAATGAAGCTTTTCGCCACAGCGAAAAGCAACCGAAATTATTCATTCTTCACCATTCATTATTCATTCTTCACTAACTTTTTTGTTTTCCCGACATCTGACAGTCATTCGATCTCGGCAGAAAATAATTCCTCAATTTTGACTCCGAGGAGCTTTGCCGCAAAAAAGATCTCTTTGTCCGTGGCAGAACGGCTCTGCCCTTCAAGCTTGGAATAGCTCGTAGGGTTGATATCACAGCCCATGATCTGCATTTTTGCGATAAAATCCTTTTGCTTGATCCCCTTTTCCTTACGTAGCCGCTCAATATTTTTGCCTACCATGTTGGCATCGCCATACGCTTTTTTTCGTAGCTTCATACGGTTGTCCTTTTTCATTCTTTTTTAGAATTATATCCTAAAAAAGCCTTGACAAATTTCCGCTATGGAATTATAATATAAATAATTCCGTTTTGGAATAATAAATTTGAAAGAGGACATTTACTATGAAACGAATTTTATCACTGTTGCTCACGCTCGTATTACTTTCTGCCTGCCTCGTTTCCTGTGACGGAGACGACGCCGACGGCACAACAGAAGCGCACGTACACCAATATGCACCCGCAACCTGTCTCTCTGCCAAGAGATGCTCCTGTGGCGCCACCGAGGGGGAAAAGGGCGGACACAGCTTTGTAAACTGTGTTTGTAATGTTTGTGAGATAACGTTGCTGGACTATCTTGTCGACTTGGCAAAAAATCCCGACACAAACAAAATTGAAAACGAAAATCTCTATCTCAAGTATATCACGGAAAGCAGCGACTCCTATTACGTTCTCTATGCCCGTGCATTTGCGGATCATCCGACCAACGAGGACGCCTACTATACCACTGAATTGGCTCTCACGCAGCAGGCTCTGCTCTCGGGCATTTTTGAATGGAGCTTCTACTGCTCTACCTACATCGAAGAAAGAAATCAATACGATGTGCAAACCATCAGCGGCACTGTAACCGCAGCGGAGTTCACCGCCTCCACCTCCCTCACCGTCAGCGAAAACAATGGCTTCACAGACATCGAGGCTGCTAATTTCCTCTCGCGTGTTCCCACCGGTCTTGATCAGATCATCACCGACGAGCTAATCCCCCTTCTGGCAGGAAACAACGCGGGGCTGACCGTCAAGGATCTCGGCTTTGACAAGTATTAAAAAACGCCTCAAAAAAGCCTACCGTCGGCTTTTTTGCGCAGGAGCTGCGCCAATGACGTAGCCCCTTTTGCAAGCACTGACTGATAAATCGTAGGGTGGGGCTTGCTCGCCGAGTAAAATAAATGAAGAATGAATAATGAAATCGCTTCGCTGATGAATAATGAAAAATGAATGAAGCTTTTCGCCACAGCGAAAAGCAACCGAAATTATTCATTCTTCATTATTCATTATTCACTATTCAATCTTCATTTTAAAAAATCCGCGCACCTGCCGTAAAGCAGGTGCGCGTGTGATTTTTTGCTGTGTGATTATTTTGTTGCGTCCTTCTCAAGCTCCCCAAGCAGGAACTCCATGTAGTGCTTATCGCAGTACTGCTTCTTGTCGACCTCGTGCGTGAAGTCTTCCGTGCAACCCTCGCAGTCGCATTTCTCGGCAAGAATCTCCTCGTAGTGCTCGGCACAGTACTTCTGTCCCTCGTAGGTGTGCTCACCGTCCCTGAGACATACCGCGCAGTCACCGTCCGCAAAGTAGAGGGAAAGGAGAAGCGCTACCAGCAGTACGCCAAGGATCAACGCGATCCAAAGCTTGGAATTCGACTTGGTCTCGCTGTTCTCATTTTTCCTGGTCAAATGGTTGAGCAGCATGGTCACGAGAATGATCGCACCGATGACGATGATGATCGCCAGCATACCCAAGCCCATGTATTTCAAGTTCTTAACAAATTCAATAGCCTTAAATTCCATGATATCCCCTCCTTATCACATGAAGAAACTCAGGATCAAGCCGCCCGCAATGACCGAGGCGATCTGACCGGAGACGTTGACACCGATGGAGTGCATGAGCAGGAAGTTCTGCGGATCCTCCTTCAGACCCATCTTATGCACGATTCTGCCCGACATGGGGAACGCGGAAATACCTGCGGCACCGATCATGGGGTTGATCTTCTTCTTGGAGAAGAGGTTGATCAGCTTTGCAAAGAGCACGCCGCCCGCGGTATCAAATACGAACGCGAACAGACCGAGGCCGAGGATGAGGAGCGTGTCCAGATTGAGGAACTCGCCTGCCTGCATACGAAGCGCAACGGTGATGCCGAGGAAGATGGTGATGAGGTTCGCGAGTACCTTCTGCGCGGTCTCGGAAAGCGAATTAAGCACGCCGCACTCACGAATGAGGTTACCAAACATCAAAAATCCGACCAGCATGATGGAATCGGGCGCAATGATGCCCGCGATCATGGTAATAACGATCGGGAACAGGATACGCGTGGTCTTGGAGACCTCTCTTGCCTCGTAGGGCATACGGATCAGGCGCTCCTTTTTGGTGGTAAGGAACTTGATCACAGGGGGCTGAATGATCGGCACGAGCGCCATGTAGGAGTACGCAGCGACCATGATCGCACCGAGATACTTGGAGTCGAGCTTGTTTGCAACGACGATGGACGTAGGACCGTCTGCCGCACCGATGATTGCGATAGATGCAGCGTCGTTGATATCAAAGAACATCGACGCCAGGCAAAGCGTAAAGAAGATACCGAACTGCGCTGCCGCACCGAAGATCATCAGCTTCGGATTCGAAAGCAGAGGACCGAAGTCGATCATCGCGCCGATACCGATGAACAGGATAAGCGGGAAAAGCTCGGTCGCGATGCCCGCGTCAAACAGCGTTTCCAGAGCGCCGACCTCGGCACCGGGAATGTTGACGATGATGGCACCGAGTCCCATGGGGAACAGAAGGGTGGGTTCCATTTCCTTTTTGATCGCAAGGTAAATGAGAATGCCGCCGATCACCCACATGACGACCATCTGCCAGGTCAGACCCGTAAAGTTCTCATACAGGATTTCCATAAAAACAACCTCTCTTTTGATGTATTTTTTGTTTCCGATAAAAAACGAGACTCTCATTGCGTGACCGATATTTTCGCGCAATGAGAGTCTCGCTTTTTAAGACAACAGCGGACGGGATCCCGTCGGACTGACGCCGTTGCCGCGAAATTTCGCAAGCTACTCCCTCTCGTGGATAGAAAAAGCTGTTCGTTTCATTTTCGGAACAATTCATTTTAACATAACTTTTCCTTTTTTTCAAGAGCAATTCGCATTTTTTTCGCGGTTTGTTTATTTTTTATTGAAAATGACGAATTGGGACGATTTTTTTCATCAGGACTTGGGCTTTCCCGAAAAGACGAGGCAGGCGAGGTAGCCAAAGACCAACGCCGCGGCGATCCCGCCCGCGGCAGCGCGAAATCCGCCTGTCAAGGCACCGAGCAGCCCCTGCTCGCCCACCGCCTCACGCACACCCTTTGCGATCGTGTAGCCGAAGCCCGTCAAGGGTGTGGTCGCCCCCGCTCCCGCGAGCTTGACCAACGGCTCGTAGAGGCCGATGGCACCGAGGATCACCCCTGCCACGACGTAACACACCAAAATTCGCGCAGGGGTGAGCTTGGTCTTGTCGATGAGGATCTGCGCGATCACGCAAAACGCGCCCCCCACCGCAAACGCCCAGATATACGGCATAACGCTCTCCATTTCATCTTCCTCCTTTATAGCATTCGATCTCAAGCAGGTGCGCGATGGCGGGGATATTCTGCCCCTGCTTGATGCTGTCGGGGCTCATCATTGCACCCGTCGCGAGGAAGAGCATCCTCCCAAGCTCCCCCCGCTCCAGCCTTGGCAACAGGTGCGCGCCCAGCACCACCGCCGAGCATCCGCAGCCCGAGCCGCCGCAATGCACGTCCTGCCCCACTCTGTCGTAGATGAGCTGACCGCAATCGGTGTAGCGATCCGCGATCGGGTAGCCCGCATCCTCCATCAGAATGGCAAGGATCGAGCCACCCTCAAAGCCGAGATCTCCCGTCACGATCAGGTCGTAGTCGTTCGGTCTTGTTTTGGTATCCTCAAAAAAACGTACCAGCGTATCCTTGGCGGCAGGCGCCATTGCCGCGCCCATGTTATTGGCATCGTTGATCCCCGCATCCAGGACGCGCCCGGGCAAGCCGCGCACGATCCGCACACAGGACTCGTTCTCTTTTGCACGCTCCACCAAAAACGCGCCCGCTCCCGTGACCGTCCACTGTGCCGTGGGCGCTCTCTGCGCGCCGTACTCGAGCGGTGTGCGGTACTGTCTCTCTGCCGCGCAGTAATGCGAGGAGGCGACCGCTGCGCAACGCGCAAACATTCCGTGCGTGACCATTGCCGAGGCGAGCAGAAGCCCCTCTGCGGAGGTCGAGCACGCACCGTAAAGGCCGAAATACGGAATATCGAAATCCAACAGCCCGTACGCCGATCCGACGCATTGATTGAGCAGATCCCCCGCAAAGAGCGCACCCACGTCCGTATCCCGCAGCTTTGCCTTGGCAAGCGCGGTATTGAACGCCAGCCTCTGCATCTCGCTCTCCGCGCGCTCCCAGGTCTGCATACCGAATTTGTCGTCCGTATCGCGCAGATCAAAGCACGCACCGAGCGGGCCCTCCGTCTCCTTTTTTCCAACCGCAGTCCCCGCGGAAACGATCCTTGCCATCAAGCGCACCGTTTGCATGCTTTTTACCTCCGTACCAATGAATTGCAATCCTATTATGCGCAAAACCGCTTGCATTATTCTTTTTCGTATGGTAAAATAATGATACAAAAGCACACGTGTTTTCGGAAAGGAGACCATCATGCTCAAAACAGATCAAAAGCAATTTCACGTCCCCGTCTCGGCGGGCGAGATCGGCAGATACTGTATCATTCCCGGGGATCCCGACCGCTGTGAGAAGATCGCGGCATATCTCGACTCCCCCACCCGCCTCGGTCAACGGCGGGAATTCAACGTCTGGAACGGCAGGCTTGACGGCGAGCTCGTGACAGTATGCTCCACGGGCATCGGCGGTCCCTCTACGGCGATCGCGGTCGAGGAGCTTGCAAACTGCGGTGCCGACACCTTCATTCGCGTCGGTACCTGCGGCGGCATCGATCTTTCTGTGGAATGCGGCGACCTCGTTATTGCCTCGGGCGCGGTACGGCAGGACGGCACCTCGCATGAATACGCGCCGCCCGCTTACCCCGCGACCCCGAGCCCCGAGGTGCTCTTTGCTCTGATGCAGGCATCCAAGGCAAGCGGCACGCGCACGCACGTCGGTGTGGTACAGAGCAAGGACTCCTTCTACGGTCAACACTCCCCCGCATCCATGCCCACGCACGCACGTCTTGCGGAGCAATGGGACGCATGGCGCCGTCTTGGGGTTCTGGCAAGCGAAATGGAGGCATCCACCCTCTTTACGGTCGGTGCATACCGCCGTCTGCGGACGGGCGCGATCTTCCTCTCGGTCTGGAACCAGGAGCGCTTTGCAGCAGGACTTGACACCGACCGAAACGAAGCGCACGACACCGCTCCCGCCATCCAAGCCGCCGTCGCCGCGCTCCGTCTCCTCATTGCCGAGGACCGAAAAAGGAACAGCTGACAGGCATCGACAAAAAGTGGGGAAAAAACCCTAAAAATTGCCAAAAATAATTTCAAAAAAACACATCTTTATCATTGACAATATTTTTATCTTATGTTATACTATATGTAGTATGTAATTTTGGGGAAATACCCCAACATAATGAAATATACAAAACCATGAAGATAGAAAAAAGAAAGGAAAACGAAACATGAAAAAAAGAATTCTGACGCTCCTCCTGGCAGGTCTGATGGCAATGTCCGCCGTCGGTTGTAACGAGCCTACCGAAAACCCCAACGCGACCGGCGATCCCAACGGCACGACCTCTCCCGTCGTCACCGACGAAAGCGGCTACCAGATCGTCAATGAAACCGTTTACTCCCTCGTTGCGGAGCTCAACCTCCGTCTTGAGGCAAATACCGCGGGCGAGCCCGCAAAGAAGCTCGGCTTTGCCGCTGAGATGACCCGTATCAAGTACGGCTCCAGATGGAGTGTCGTTGTTTACGAGGGCGCTGAATACTACGTAATGTCCGAGTACCTCACCACCGACGACCTGGGACTCAAGACCTTCACCGCGATGTCCGACACGATCGTTCACGCGACCACCGCAGGTGTCAACGTCCGTCTCTACCCCTCCACCAGCACGCTCATCGAGGGCAACTTCTACAAGAAGCTTACCAGAAACGAGACCGTGACCGCCATTGCACAGAACAGCGATTGGTATCAGATCCGTCTGGACGGTAAGAAATACTACGTTTCCAAGCAGTATTTCGCAGAGGGAGCTATGCCCTCCGTCAACGACCTTGGCGACTACGTCTCCAAGTTCAACGCAGGCAAGCTCGATACTCCTACCACCATGTACATCTCCGAGAACTCGGTTCGCGTCCGTCAGTACCCCTCCACCGAGGAATACTCCTCTGTTATTACGAGCTACATCAAGGATACGCCCGTAACCGTGATCGCGGTCGCAAAGATCGAGGGCTACAAGTGGGCACAGGTGCTCGCTCTTGAGGATCCCGACGATCCCGCATCCAACGAGGTCACCGCATACATCCGTTACGATATGCTCAGCCTTGCAAAGGGCGCTGACAACACCAAGCTCGAGTCCCTCATCACCGCTTACGGCTTTGTTGATTACGACACCAACGTACAGATGTTCGTTGCAAGCAACGCAGGCGGTCTCCGCGTCCGTACCTCTCCCATCATCCCCGAGGGTGACAACAAGAACGACAACGTCTACGCTTCTCTCACCGCAGGTCAAGAGGTCACCGCAGTTGCTTACGGCACGGGCGAATATCAGGATTGGGTCATCATCTCCTACTCTAAGGACGATACGACTCGCTACCACTTCGTTTCGAAGGCATACCTTACCTCCAACGCAGGCGGCGTTTCCTCGCTGACCTCGGAGAGCTACAAGACATACGGTCTTACCCTCTACACGGGTACGCCCACCAAGACCGTTAAGGTCGGCGGCGCATACACCTACCTCACTCCCGACCTCAACCTTGACAACAAGAGCAGCACCCTCGCAGCAGGCGCAACCGTTACGGTCATTGCGGAAGGCTCCTATACCAACAACAACGCGATCACCTATAGCGTCTACTTCGTCAAGGATGCAAACGGCTCCTATTGGTTCATCAACCAGTATAAGGTAAGCTGATCAACCCAAATACGGCAACGCCCTCCGCGATATGCGGAGGGCGTTTTTTGCGGTGCCGACGACTCTCCTCCCCCTCTTGACAAAGGGGCGCGCAGGGGCTATAATATAAGCAGATCCTTTCGGAGGTTTTTATGAGTGACGTGATTTTTGATTTTTTACTCTATTTTTTGCAGCTTGTCGGGCTCACGCTTGGGGTGATCGTGGTCTGCGGCTTTGCCGTGCGCTTTTTCTCGCGTACCTTTGCGCGCCTTTCGGGCACGGGCTTTGGCAAGATCTTTGATCTCACCGCCGCGATCGGCACGCCCATCCACGAGCTCGGGCACGCTATTATGTGTCTGATCTTCGCGCACCGCATCACGCGCATCAAGCTCTGGTCTCCTTCTCACGAGGGGGGCGTTTACGGCTACGTCGAGCACAACTACAACCGCAAAAATCCCTGGGCAAGGCTTGGCAGTCTCTTCATTGGTGTCGGCCCCATCTTCAGCGGACTTGCCGTGACGGTCCTGATGCTCTGGCTCTGCTTCCCGAGCGAATGGGGCGGCTATCTGGATGCCTCTCGCGCCATGCTCGCCACACAATCTGCGGGCTTTGGAGATTATCTCTCCACGGTCGTCTCGCTCTTCCTTGACATTTTCCGCGCGTTCGGTGACAATTGGGTGCGCAGTCTGATCGGCATCCTCATCATCCTTCCCGTCTCGCTCCACGTTTCCTTGAGCTGGCAGGATATCAAATCCGCCGCGGGCGCGCTTCCGCTCTATCTGCTCCTCATCATTCTGTTTGCCATCCCCACGCTGGCATTCGGTGCATCGGCGGCGATCGTGGATTGGCTGTGGCTGTGGAATCTCCGCGCCATGTCGCTCTTCTGCCTCGTCATCGCGTTCTCGGCAGTTTGGGTGATTCTGGCACTCCTCATGCGCGCCATCCGCATCGTGGTCAGTTGGTTTTAAGCAATAAAAAAGAAGGCGTAGCCGTACGGCGACCTGCGATAAAGCAGGTCTGCCGAACGATGCTTGCCCTTACGGGCAAGTGATGTCGACTTCGCCTAATGATGTAGCCTACGGCAATGATGTTGTTCCTTCGGCACAGTGTGCAAGCATCACATCACTCGCGACCAACGGGAGCAACATCATTACGAACGAAGTGAGTAACATCACTTTTGCATAAGCAAAAACATCACTTATATTCCTTCTGAAAACAAAATATCGTATAACACACTATACCTTGCAAGCAAGATCGTGTGAAAAAGGGGCGAGAAAATCTCGTCCCTTTTCTGCTTTGATATAAAACTGCTTTACGGTAGGTGCCCCTAGCTACGCCTTCTTTTTTATTTAATTATTGTGCGCGGTAAAGATACACGACGTTCTCATATGTGAGCGCGAGATCGTAGATGCGTACGGTGTTAATGCGGACGCTTGCAAAGGATTCACCGCGGGTATCTCCGCAATCCGAGCCGATCGTGAGATAGTTCGAATTCTCCGACTCGGGACTCATGAGCTGACCCGTGAAATCGGTCTGTGCCGCAAGCTCGCCGTTGAGGTAGAGCTTGAGCGTGTTCTCATCGAAGGTGCAAACCACGTGATAGCTGGTGTTTTTGGAGACGTTCGTGTGCACCTTTACGTAGCTCTCGCCGTTGTGAACGTAGAAGATCAAAGTCCCCCCTCCGCACTCCAGGCTAAAGCCGCCCGACTCCTTGTTACTGATATAGCCCTGCGTGCTTTGAATATCGTTACCCGTGGTCAGAGTCGTTTCAATGGAAAATCCGTTGCAGAGCTTGCTGTAAACGGTGTTGTTGAAATTGGGAATGTAGAAGTTTCCGCTTCCCGTAAAGATCATTTCGTCACCTTCAATATCCGCGCTTCCGTACTGATCGATCCCCCACTGATACGTGGAGGTATCGCGGATCATGCCGTTTTCCGCGGTCACGTTTACGATCTTCGCATCCCCGGGATCGACTGCGGAAAGGCTCGTGGCAGTCCAAACAAAGGTCGCTTGCAACGTCTCGCCAGCCTTATCAAAGAGCGACACGGGTGTGATCTTGACGGTGTAGGTCACATCCTTCTCGCCGCCCATCATCGTGGCAGTCACGTAATTGGCGGGGTTCACACGGAACATTCCCGCGTACGCAACGGTGGCAATGATCAGCTGATTTGCCGAATCGTAGACCTCGATGCGGTAATGCTTGGCAAGTGTGCCGTCCTCACAGCGCGCCTGCGGGAAGGTGATCTCCTGCATCATGGCAAGCGACGGCGAGGTCTTGGCACTAACCGTTGCGGTCTCGGAAAACGCAGGCTTATAAGTGGATACAGGAGTCTGCATGGGGAGAGACTTGACCGTGCTGTCCACGTAGACGGCAAAATGGTCGGATACGTAGACGTTTTCGCTATAGCTCTGATCGAGCACCAGATACTTGGAGACCGACGTGCTCTCCCCCGTCACAAAGCAAAAGTCGATCGCTTTCTTTCCGATCGCGTTCTGCACGTTGTAGTTGGAGAAGGTACCGATGATCTGCGGCGCGTACGTGGCGATCTTCTTGCTGTCCTTAATACCCGTGCCGTTGACCATGAGGGTGTAGTTTGCGTTTCCTTCCTCATTGTTAAAGTCGCCCGTTGCGTAAACAGGGTATCCGAGACGCTCGAAATACTGCATCAGCTTGCAGATCATCTGCATCTGGATCGCCTCCACGTGGTCATCGAGACGGTCAAGGTGCGTGTTGAGATGAACGTAGGAAAATCCCGTCTGAATATCCTCGAGGATCACCCAAGTGCAGGTGCGGGGCATATCGACCGTGGGGCCGTACTGCGAGGAGACGTCGGGCGTTTCGGAAAGCCAGAACATCCCGTCATCGACCACGCGGTAGCGATCCTTGCGGTAGTAGATATAGGTCGCAAACCCGCCCGTTTCGTTGCCGTAAACATCCTGCCCGACGCGCGCGTACTTGTCGCCAAGTCCCGCATCAAGCTTCTCTGTCCAAAGCTCTCCGCACTCCTGCACACCGATGGAATCCGGCATAAAGGAGCGGAACATACCGATCATATAAGGCGCGCGTGCGGTGACCGTGGTGGTCTCGTTGTGCACGTTCATGCTAATGATCTGCACACGCTGCTCGGGAAGGTAGACGATCGTGGGATCGGGCGTGGGAGTCGGTGTGGGTTGAGGGATCTCCACGGGACCGATGACAGGCGTGGTGACGGGCTCGGTCACAGGATCGGTCACAGGCTCCGTTACGGGGTCTGTAACAGGATCGGTGACAGGATCGGTCACGGGATCGGTATTCGGATCATCCACGGAGACCGTTGGTGTGTCCGTCGTCGTATCATCGTCGGTGGGCTTTTTGCCATTGCTCACGGGCGCGGTATTGCAGGATGCAAGCAGCATCAGCGCGGCGAGCAAAAGGCACAAAAGCGACATGTGGAAGTTTGTTTTTTTCAAAGGGAAGCCCTCCTTTATGATAAAGATGCCGTACGACCTTATTATAACAGAATATACGCCCAATGTCAAGTAAAAATGCCTTGCCATCTGTCAAGCCGCGCTTGCGAACAAAAGCCCCACACTACGGTGCAAATGAAGAATGAAGAGTGAATAATGAAGAATGAATAATTTCGGTGGATTTTCGCCACGGTGAAAATCTTCATTCATTTTTCATTATTCATCAGCGAAGCGGCTTCATTATTCATTATTCATTTATAAATCAACGCCTCACGGTGCGTAGCCGTGAGGCGTTGGTTTATTTCATTTTCTTCGCCGCGTCGAGAAGCGTGTCGCGCTCATTCGGCAGTTCTCCGTCGATGACGGCTTCCAAAAGCGCGCCAAGGATCCGTCCGATCTCCCTTCCCTTCGGAACACCGATCGACATCAGGTCGGAGCCGTTCACCGCCAGCGTGCGGAGAGAGAAGCAAGCATCCTCCTCTCGGATCTCACGCATGATCCGCGGGATCTCGACAAGTGCCGAGGAAGGCTGATCGTAACCCTTTGCGTGCGCCATACGGTCGCAACGCTTAATTTCCATCAGGCGCAGGATATCCTCGTCGGGCATCGCGCGCATGAGTCGCTTGACCGACCTTGGAGCAGGCTCGATCTCTCGGTCGTGGTAGGATACCAACCGAACCACCGATTCGGTCGTGGCATTATCGAAGCGCAAGCGGCGCATGATCCCTTGGGTCATCTCGGCACCTGTGTCTCCGTGACCCTTGAAGTGTCCGCCCGTGGCATCCTCGGTGTAGCACCGCGGCTTACCGATATCATGGAAGAACACGCCAAGCCGCGTGCGCAGATCCTCCCCCTCCACAAGCGCGAGCGATTGCAGGATATGCTCGTAGACGTCGTAGCAATGATATTTTGTGTTCTGCGCAAAGCCCACGCAGGGAGCGAGCTCGGGAATAAAGACCTCGATCACCTCATGGTAGTCGCGCAAAATGCGCACAGCACCGACTCCCGTGATCAGCTTGCAAAACTCCTCACGGATGCGCTCGGCGGCAATATTGGAAAGCAAATGACGGCATTCGCGAATGGCACGATCGGTCTCGGGCGCGATCTCAAAATTCAACACCGAAGCAAACCGAATGGCGCGCAGAATACGCAATCCGTCCTCCTCAAATCGCGTTTTGGCATCTCCAACGCAGGAAATACGTCCTGCCGCAAGATCCTCTCTTCCGCCGAAGAGATCGACCAAGCCGCGTGTGGGGTGATACGCCATTGCGTTGACCGTAAAATCTCGGCGCGCGAGATCCTCCTCCACGCGAGAGGCAAAGGTGACCGACGCGGGATGGCGGTTGTCCAAATACTCGCCGTCACAGCGATAGGTGGTGATCTCAAGCGGCATCCCGTCCATCAGAACGGTCAATGTGCCGTGCTTGATGCCCGTCTCGATCGTGCGGCGGTCCGCAAACACGCGTGCGGTCTCCTCGGGGCGCGCGGACGTGGTGATATCCCAATCGTTCGGCGCTCTTCCAAGAATCACGTCACGCACGCAGCCGCCAACGGCATACGCCTCAAACCCTGCCGCCTCCAAGCGCTCGATCGCGCGCTTTGCGGGTGCGGGTACGTTGATAAAGGGTGTTGTCATGACATCTCCTTGAGCGCCTGTCCGATCGCATCGGTCAAGGGTCGGTAAAGATAGAGAGAACCGAGACAAACGAGCGGTACCTCTCGCCTCTTGCAATCCTCGAGCGCCGCACGGACACCCTCCGCAAGACTGCCGTAGGCATCGGCGGAGATGCGGTTGCGCTCAAAGATCGAGGCATACTCCTTTGCATCCAGCGCGCGCGGATTTTCGGGCGGCGTGACGACGAAGGCGTGCTCTGCCACGGGCTTAAGCATCTCCACCATCTCACCGTAATCCTTGTCCGCCATCACGCCCGTCAGAATATTGACGGTCTGCTCGGGGAAATAGATATCCAGGCTCTTGATCAGCGCGCGGACTCCCTGCGGATTGTGCGCGCCGTCGTAGATCACCATGGGAGAATCGTTCAATTTTTCAAAGCGCGCGGGCCACTTGACCGTTGCAAGTCCCCGACGGATCGCGTTTTCACCGATCTCAAGTCCTCGCGTTGCAAGCACCTCAAGTGCGGTCATAACGGTCTGCACGTTCGTGATCTGATGTGAGCCGAGCAGCCCCAAGCGAAGCTCCTCCAGCTCCCCAAAATCAAAGCAGGTCTCCTCCAAGGTCATGGAGCGCAGATTGAACTTGCGATGATCGACCGCGCACAGCGGCGCGTTGCGCTGTGTGGCAATGAGCGAGAGGATGCGCCCGACGGATGCCTTGCCGCCTCCGTAAACGCAGGGGCAGCCCTCCTTGATGATGCCCGCCTTCTCGGCAGCGATCTTTTGCAGGGTATTACCCAAAAGCTGCGTGTGGTCGAAATCAATACCCGTGATGATAGAAAGCAGAGGCGCTTTTATGACGTTGGTGGGGTCAAAGCGACCGCCGAGTCCGACCTCCAGCACCACCACGTCCACCGACTCGCGGACAAAAGCGAGAAAACCGATCGCCGTGATCAATTCAAATTCGCAATACACGTTTTCCGTGCGATCGACCGCCGCCTTGACCTCCTCGGTCAGCTCGGCAAGCAACGCATCCCCGATCGGCTCTCCGCCAATGCAGATACGTTCGTTAAAAACACGGATAAAAGGAGAGGTGTAACGACCCGTCCGATAACCCGCCGCACAAAGGATCGAGTCCAGCATCGCGCAAACGCTTCCCTTTCCGTTCGTGCCCGCAACGTGAATAAACCGCAGGCTGTCCTGCGGGTCTCCCAAAGCAGCAAGCAGGGCGCGCATACGCTCCAGCCCCGGCTTTGCCACGCTGTGGCTTGCGGAATGTATATAATTGATTGCTTCTTCGCAGGTCATATCCGATCCTTCCTTATACATACAATTACGCGATGTCCCAATCGGGGCGACATCGCGTTTTTTCGGGGACCATCCCCGCGGGAAAAGATTTAACGGTTTGGGGAAATGCGAAAGCGGAAATGCCCCTTCGGGGCGTTTTTCCAAAAAAATTAACGGTTACGTGTCTGCCATCTTGCCAGCACCTTACGTAAAGGCGGCAGGAGCAGAGGCAGCAGAACACAGGCAAGCACACTGCGCACAATGGCGTTCAACAAGCGCATGGGCAACAGAAGATGCAGAGCCTTGACGGGATAGCCCAAAAGGTATCCGTCCAAATAAAGCGCACCCGTATTGAGCAGGGTGAGCGTGAGATCCGCACACACGATGACCGCGATCATCAAAAGCGCCGCGCGTCGCTTGGATCCCGCCTCACGTACAAAACGCGCGCCAAAGGACGCAACGAGCGCCTGCACTGCTCCGGGGATCAGCCAGATCAGAAGTGTGGCAAATCCGTAGGGCGAGGGATCGATGATCTGCTCGAGCAGATTTCCGATCACAGCCACCGCAACGGCATCTGTTGGTCGGAACAAGAACGCGCAAAGCAGAATGGGCAACGTGGAGAACGAGATCTGGATCGCTCCTGGAATCTTGAAGGACAGATACGTCCCCAAAATTACGTACAGAGCAACGAACAGCGCATCCACGGCGATGCGATAAATGTTGGAACGTGGGGAAACGGAACTTCTCATAAAAATGCCTCCTTTTCCACCCATACGGCGGAACAGGAGGATCCTCTCCAAGCTCCAAAGCCATACGAAGCGGGATGCAAAACGTGAACCGCAAGACAAATATCTTTTCGTCCGTTCGACAACTCCCCGTTCAAACGGCACTGCGGAAAACTCCAACGCCCACGTTTTTACTCTTCATGGTTATTTGCGCCCTTTCGGGCACATATAGTAATTATACTACTTTTCTGTCAGCTTGTCAACCGAGCATATCCTACAATCATATACGTTAGTTTATCAGATTATATTGTTTATTATCACAAAGTCTCTCATTTTCGTCTCCTTTCTCGTCAAAATTTACAATGCCGTCATATATCGCTCTCAAAAAGCGCTTGACAGAGTTTTGACGATATGATAAAATAGGTAGACAACTAACGGAAAGTGAACTGTTTTTACATGAAAATTTTGGCTCTTGGCGACATCGTCGGCACTCGGACGGTGGAATATCTTCAAAACAACCTGCGCGGGGTCGTTTCACGCGAGCGCATCGACCTTGTCGTTGCGAACGGAGAGAACACAACCGACATTCGCGGGCTATGCGCGAGGGACGCGCGCGCGCTGCTGGATTGCGGCATCGACGTCATCACCCTCGGCAATCACGCCTTCGGAATGCGCGACATCTATCCCCTTTTGGATGAAGAAACGCGCATCATTCGCCCCGCAAACTACCCTCCCGAGGTCCCCGGAAGCGGCTACACGCTCATCCGTGCGGACGGCTTTCGCATTCTCGTCATCAACATCAGCGGGTGCACGCAGCTCGAGCCGCTTGCCTGCCCCTTTGAGACGGTAGAGCGGATCCTTGCGCGTGAGGCGGGAGGTTATGACCTCGCGATCATGGACATCCACGCGGAATCCACCAGCGAAAAGCTGGCGCTCGCCTACTGCTTTGACGGCAAGATACAGGTCATGTTCGGCACACACACGCACGTTCCCACCGCAGACGAGCAGATCCTGCCCAACGGCTCGGGATATCTGACCGATCTCGGCATGTGCGGTCCCGTTCACAGTGTCATAGGCGCGGATATCGACTCGGTCATTCGCCGCTTCCGCACCCATCTTCCCACACACTTTACGGTCGCCGACGGTACGCTGCGCGCCAACGGTGCGATCTTTGACGTGGACATGGACGCAAAGCGCGTCCGATCGGTCCGACGTATCGTATTTTAACCCCACGAAAGGAGACTGTAAAATTTGAAGCAAATTATTAAAGCCAAGCTCCTTGAGTCTCTGCAATCCATCTGGCCGATCGCCGCGGTCGTCGCGATCCTCTCCATTACCATCTCACCTATGGAGCCGGGGACGTTTTTGCTCTTTTTGATCGGCGTGTTCTGTCTGATCATCGGACTTTCGATCTTTACCATCGGCGCGGAGCTGTCTATGCAGCCGCTCGGCTCCAAGCTCGGCTCGACTCTCGCCTCCTCCGGAAAGGTCTGGCTCATCGCGCTCGTCAGCCTTGTCATCGGCATCATGGTCACCATTTCCGAGCCCGACCTGCAAATTCTTGCCAAGCAGGTATCTCGCGACATTCCCGAATTGGCACTCATTCTTGCCGTTTCGGTCGGCGTTGGCATTTTCCTTGTGATCGCAATGCTCCGTATGATCTTCCACATCAGCCTCAACAAGCTGCTCATAGTCTTCTACGCCATCGTTTTTGTGCTCTGCTTCTTCGTTCCCAAGGATTTCTGGGCGATGGCATTCGACTCGGGCGGAGTGACCACGGGTCCCATGACCGTTCCCTTTATCATGGCGATCGGTGCGGGTGTTTCGAGTATGCGTACCGACAAGGACGGACACGATGACGCCTTCGGTCTGGTCGCACTTTGCAGCGTTGGTCCGATCATCGCCGTCATGGTGCTTGGCATCATCTGCGGAGTCAGCGGAGGCGAGCACGTGGCGGAGCTTCTACCGCAGATCGCGGATACCCGCTCGGGAATTTTGCATTACGCGGCAGGCATTGGTGAATACGCCAAGGAGGTTGGCATCGCGCTCCTTCCGCTCGCCGTATTCGCGCTCCTCTTCCAGCTCGTTACCCATGCCTTCAGCGCACGCCGTCTCATCCGTATCCTCATTGGTCTGGTCTACACCTTCGTCGGTCTCGTGATCTTCCTTACGGGCGCAAACGAGGGCTTCCTCCCCACAGGCTCCGCGCTCGGTCAATCGCTTGCTGATCTCGGCAGCGGCTGGGCGATCCTCCCCATCGGTATGATCTTCGGTTACTTCATCGTTTCCGCCGAGCCTGCGGTCTACGTTTTGAACAAGCAGGTCGAGCAGATCACCGCCGGTGCCATTTCCTCTCGCACCATGAGCATTGCCCTCTCCATCGGTGTATCGGCGGCATTGGGACTTTCCATGCTCCGAATTCTGACGGGCATCTCGATCCTGTGGATCCTGATCCCCGGCTACATCATCGCATTGGGACTGAGCTTCTTTGTTCCAAAGTTCTTTACAGGTATCGCATTCGACTCGGGTGGAGTTGCCAGCGGAGTCATGATGAGCGCGTTCGTTCTGCCCTTCGCGCAGGGCGCGTGCATCGAGCTTGGCGGAAACGTCCTCACGCAGGCATTCGGTTGCGTGGCGTTCGTTGCGCTCACGCCGATCATCTCCATTCAGGTCTGCGGTCTTGTCTATAATCTCAAATCCAGAAGCGCGGTCAAGCGTCTCATCTCCGAGCAGGAGGTCTTCCTCGATTACTCGGTGGTCAAAAAGCCCAAGCGCACAACAAAAGCAAAGGAGGAGGTACTCTGATGGCAAGAAAAGCAAATACGCCCGAAAAGCGCGCAAAGCTTCTCGTTTGCATCCTCGGCAAGGAAGACGAGCTCCGTCTGCCCGCCGTTTGCAACGAATGTGCCGTTTCCCTGCACTTCTCCACCATCGCGTTCGGTACCGCGCGCTCCAACTACATCAGCTATCTCGGACTTGACGAGATCGAAAAGAGGATCACCTATTCGCTGATCCCGAACTACTGCGAAAACCGCATCCTCCGCGCCATCAACAAGAAGCTCAAGCTTTATCTGATGGGAAAAGGGATTGCGTTCACCGTTCCGCTCTCGGGTATTTCCAACATCGTCAGCAATGCCATTCTCTCTACGCCCTACCGCGAGGAGGCGGTTGACGAGCCTATGACCAAATCAAAAAAGGAGAAAAAGCAGATGCACGAACTCATCGTTGCCGTCGTTAATCAGAAATATACCGATAAGGTGCTGGATGCCAGCCGTGCCGCAGGGGCAACAGGCGCGACGATCCTGCACTCCCGCAGCATCGGTAACAAGCAAGCCGAGCAGGTCATTGGCACCTCGCTCAGCCAGGAGAGCGACACCATCGCCTTCCTCACCGCCTACGAATACAAAAACCACATCATGGAGGCGATCCGTGACGTGGCGGGACTCAAGACCGACGGCACCGCCGTCATCTTCTCGCTTCCCGTTGACAGTCTCATCGGAATCGGCCGTTTCGCGGACGAGGAAGAGGAATAACCTACGCAAAAAAACACCGCCCTACGCGGTGTTTTTTGTTTGTTTTATTCGTGATCGGTCTGATCATTCTCCTCCGGGGTATCGACCTCGACAGGTGCCGTATTCTCTACAGGCTCGACCGCTTCTACGGAGTCAATCTCTTCCGCTTGCCCGGTTGCGGACGAAGCGCGCTTTTTTCTGCGAGAAAGCAAGATGCCGACCGTCACTGCGGCAACAACCGCCGCACCGCCGACCGCGCCGAGCAAGATCCACAGGGTCGGGGCCCCCTCCTCCGTATCCGTCGGTGGAGGATTGGTCGCTGGAGGATTCGACGGATTGGAATTGGAATTCGGCTCCTCGATCACGCCCGTCATGCCAAAGACGTATGCAAAGCTCGGCTGCTTCAGATCACGTATGATCTTATCCGCAGGCAGGATAATGCCGTTGATAACGACGACCGCATCCTTTGAAAGCACGTAGCCCTGCTTCATATTTAACGTAATATCGATGCCGTAATCCACGTTCTCATCAAAGAAGCCATCATAGAATTGTATATTGTCAAATCCGCCCTTAAACCAGACCAGATATTCAAGATCGACGAATTCCGCGCCCACAGTAAAGGTGACGTCATCGGCAAGGCTCGTGTGAACGCCTGCCTTCGGCTCCTCTACCGTAATCTCAATGCGCTCAACGTACGTATGCTCGGTCTCGTAGACCTTCCAATAGGAGGCATAGTTGTTTTCCAGCACATCTATATTGTCATTTTCCAGACCGTCGACGAGAAACGCGGTTTGCTTAGCGGAAAGATACAGGCTGTCGTCCAAAAGGAATACTTCAACCCAACGCCTGTATACACGTCCCACCTCAAATATTCCCGAAAAGGGCTTGTATGATTGGAGCTTATCGTCCCATACCTCCCATGCGACAGAAACGGCATACGGCGCATCCGCGGGCGGGGCAACATCCGATAGCGAAGGCTCGCCTACCACCATCTCGGGCAAATGCTCCAAGCGGATCTCGGGCAGGATATCCTTGAGGGGAAAGAGCTTTGTGACGGTGTAGCCGTTGTTCGTATCCATCTGAATGTATTCACCGTCCCAAAGAAGCGTGTCGAGTCTGTAATCGAGGCAATATCCATCCTCGGGAGTGATCAAAACGGTTGCGACGTAGGTTTGATCCGCCTCAAATAGCGTAACAGGCTCTCCGTCCACATTTGTCCAAACGAGCGACGCGGAATAGTGCGCGTTATTGGGAATTTTGATCTCCTCCACGGGTGCGGCACCGACCTTCGGCTTTTCCACCGTGGTCAGCTCGATCCGCTCGATCGGCGTACCCAATGAAAAAAATCTTTCACAGTAAAGCCTTTCATATCCTACGTAATCGACCTTGATCTCCTCGGACATTGCCTTGACCACGGTCTTTTTCGCGAATTCATAGCCTTCCTCGGGATCAATCACCATTACGATCATGTATTTTCCGCCCTTGGAAGCGGTCAGCGTCTCGCCCTCCGCTATATCAACCCATCCTTGCTCACCGATGGGGTAATAGCGCCAAATCACGCTTGCCTTGTAATGCGCTCCGCTCGGCACGCTCACGGGTTGCATACCGCCTGTGAGCACCGTGCCCTCCACGGGCTTGGTAAGCCCGAGCAGCTCTACCTCATCGAGAACCGTCGCAAAGGAGGTACGGGTCTCAAAGGATGCACGGATGGGATTGACAACATCCGGATATTCACACACGCCACCAAAGGTCATTTCCAGCGATTCTGACCAGCTGTAGCCGTCAAGTGTATCGAGCCAAAAGCTAAAGTAATACACCTTGCCCATCTCAAAGGTCCCCTCGGTCACGACCTCATAGTCCTCACTGTAGCAATACCAAAAGCCTTGCACGGTGTAAGGACTGCCCACAGGCACCTCGACGGGAATAAGCGTATCATCCGAAAAGCTCTTGCCGATCTCCGCCTTGGGAAGCGCCTCCGGATCGATCTCAATGCTCTGAATCGTTTCCTTATCGTTGTAAAGCACGTTCATAAGGGCAAGAGACGGGGTTGCGTTGACGTGCATATCCACACCGTTCACAGTCGCATTCATGTAATCGGAAAGAATGTAGCCCACCTTCGGAGCGACAGAGACGGTCATACAGTAGATCTCTCCCTCCAAAAAGGTCTCTCCGTCCTCCACGACCACGTATTCCTTCGTTTCGCGGTCAAGCTGATACCAAACGTCCCAAGCGGTGAAGTTCTCTCCCTCGTAGTAATAAGTCTCGACAGTTTCGCCAACCGTCATCTCGGGAACCTCCGTCAGAGCGATCGAGTCGATCTCTCCCAGCAGCTCCGGAAAGGCAAAAAAAACAAAACCCGAGGCAGGCGAAGCGCTTTCACCGACCAACTGGACTCGCTCCGTGGAGCCGTTTACCTTGACCACCGCGTCAGGCGAGAGTGTATACCCCGCAGCAGGTGTAACGTTGAAGCCTATCTGATATTCGCATCCGCTATAAAAGCATTCTATCTCGTAGCCACCGCCGTCCAGCCACGTCTGCGCGATGGGGGTCACTGTATATTTAGCAGGCTCGGCGGACGCATACACGACAGCGATATCGGACGAATTGACGAGCAGCAGCGACACGGTAACGTTGACCTCGGTGATAACCGTATCATCGGCAAATGTCGAAAACGGCAAAAACGGAATGCAAAGCACCGCCGCCAAAACAAGAGATAACAGCTTTTTCTTCATAGGATATCCTCCATTCGGAAAGGTTCAAACGGACGGGCGAGCGTCCTTACCTATATTTTATCATGTCCTCCCTATCCGTGTCAATAAAAAAATCACGCGTGTCCGATTTTTTCTCGTTACGCGGTTTCGACATTTTTTGGAACCTTTCGCGGCATAGAACATAAAATATTAACAGAAGGGCGCGAGCCTTGTCGAGCGCGGGCGCGTGTACTTCATTCTTTTTTTGGAGGAAGCTTATGAACAACAACTGTCTGTGCAATCTTTTTGACGATAACTGGATCTGGTTGATCATCATCGCCATCATTCTCATTTCCTGCTGCTGCCACTAAACAAAAGCAAAGGGGCTGACTCCACGGAGTCAGCCCCTTTTGTTGGAGACTGTTACTGATACTTTTCGAGTATCAGCTTGCCCGACGCGTTTACGGTCGCGCCCGCATTCAGGACAAGCCTGATCAGCTGATAGTCGTAATCCTGTGCCGTATTAAACGCCG
Organism: Clostridia bacterium; assembly: GCA_017456625.1. Classification (GTDB taxonomy): domain Bacteria; phylum Bacillota; class Clostridia; order Oscillospirales; family CAG-272; genus UMGS1865. The sequence continues at coordinate 4,210 of JAFTJB010000058.1, read as the reverse complement.
ATTGGAAACGTCCCGGGATCCATTTGGTTTCCTTTCCGTCGCCCGTGAGCACGAGCTGAATATAGAACTGCGCAACATCGTAGTTCACACCGGTCTTAAAGATATACTTGCCCGCCTCGAAGGTCCTCTGAACCGATCTCCATTCCCCGAGCGGTGTCGGATTTGCGGACATCAGATAAAAAACCGTATTCTCCGTTGCCGTTCCGCTGATCTTGAAATTCAGATCACTGTCGATCGAAAGCTTGACCCCGTTTTTTTCAAATTCACCAACCGGAATTCCGCTCTCAACGCTCAAAATATTTTTCGGCGTGCGATCCACGTGCTTTACACAAATCTTTTGGAAGGGATCGACGTTGTTGACCTGTGTGGGCAGGAGACGGAAGGAGAATTGGAATTTCTTTTCCTCAAATCTCCACTGCGGCTCCAAAACAGGTCCGCAGGAGTTCGAGCCGATGCCCGTATGGCGGTAATCGATATATACAACGGTATCCTCCATGGGAACGAGCTCGTAATCGTGCGCGGTATCGGTAAGCTGCTCGGCGGTAAAGTGCGAGCAGTTGAAGCTGAAATCGTTGCAATCCGCGGTGTTGGTGACGAGCAAGCCGTGTCCCGCTGCGTTCGCGACCTCCATCCAACGCGTTTCGGCATGCGCCATGTTCTCCTGCGGACGAACGTAAGGCTCAAAATGCTCGGTCACGGTCGTGGAGAACTTGGAAAGTCTCGCCGCCTTCTGCTTGTCCGCATAGCTCTCCATCGGACCCTTGCCGAAGTAGTGGAGATACTCGCAATCCGCGGGCATTTGGAAGGTCATACCAAAGCGCGGGAGCATGAGTGTCTGGCTGTTTACGTCAACGTCGAACGAAAGCTTGACTCCCTCTCCGCGCACGAAGCGATAGATCAGCTCCATGCTAAGGAAGGAATAGAGTGAGTCAGCCCCCACGATCATGCGTGCCTTGATCTCAACAGAGGTGTCATCCGCCGCGATCAGCTCACAGGAGCGGCAGTGCGGACGTGCGTAATCCATTCGATTTTTGATCCAATCGCGCTTGATCTTGCGATCGTTGTCGGTGGGCGCGCGCCAGATGGTGGGCGTGACGGGTGTTGTCAGAAGCTGCTTGCCGTTGTCCTCGATCGCAGAGATCACGCCATGAATACGGTCAACGGTATAGACCGTCGCGCCGTCGGTCACGCAAATGGTCTTTGGGCTCTCCTCGACCTTGAGCACATCGGCAACCGCGAAGGTCGCAGGCGTTGCCTGCATCTCTGCCGTCTCAAGCTCGACCTGATCGATGCCGACCTCATAGCCGCAAGCGCTCCATGGAGTCGTCTTGTTGGTCTTATAGTAAAGATTGAGCGTGCAAACGCCGTCAAGACCGTCCAAAGCACTCTCGGGGAGGCGGTAGGTCTTGCAGCTCTGCGGCGCGATATCCAGCTCCACAATGCGTCCCTCGTGCAGGATCTCGCCGTTTCTTTCAACCGTCCAATAGAGATCGAGGTCGGAGAGCGTGGTGAAGTAACGCATATTTTTCAGCGTAAAGCTGCCCTTTCTTGCATCAAACGCGGTCATGCGGCAGGGGCGAAGCACCTGCTTGTATTCCAGCATACCCGTGTGCGGACGGCGATCGGGATAAACGAGACCGTCCACGCAGAAGTTGATGTCATTGGGCTGATTGCCAAAGTCGCCACCGTAGACGTACTTCGGCCGTGCGAGCGTACCGATATTGACCGAGTGGTCGATCATCTCCCAGACACAGCCACCAAAGAAGCTGTCGTAATTGTAAATCAGCTCCCAATATTCCTCAAGATCTCCGGGGCCGTTGCCCATCGCGTGCGAATACTCGCAGAGAAAGAGGGGCTTTGTGCAATCCTTGTGGTTGAGATGATACTCCAAGATATCCTCAACGGAGGGATACATACGGCTCTCGATATCCACCCAATCCACGTCAAGTCGTACTCTTGCCTCGGGCTCCGCGTTGTAGTAAACGTTGTGACGATTGCGCGTAACGTCCTCGCAATGAACGATGCAGCCGGGCATTCTGCGATGCAAATAATTCGCCATATGCTCCTGGTTGCGCCCCATGCCGCTCTCGTTACCGAGCGACCACATCAGAATGGAGGCATGGTTCTTGTCTCGCTCAAACATTCTCTCTACGCGGTCGAGGTATGCCTCGGTCCACTCCTCACTGTCGGTCAGATACGCCCATTTCTGTGCGGTGGAGGGGCGCACGGAAGAGGGTGAAAAATCGAAATACTGCATTCCGTGCGTTTCGAGGTCGGTCTCGTCGCATACGTAGAAGCCAAGCTTGTCACAAAGCTCGTAGAAGCGAGGATCGTTGGGATAGTGGCTGGTACGCACCATGTTGACGTTGTGCGCCTTGAGCAGGTAAAGATCCCGTACCATATGATCAAACGGTGTTGCCGAGCCGAGAATGGGATGGCTGTCGTGGCGGTTGATACCCTTGCCCTTGACCTTCTTGCCGTTGACGTAAACGACGTTGTCCTTGATCTCAAAGCGACGGATGCCAACGTACTGACGGATGTGCTCCTCGCCACAGGTGAGATACAATTCATACAAATTCGGTGTTTCGTCGTTCCAGAGCAGAGGCGAATCCACCGTAAGCGCCAGATCTGCCTTGCCGTCCACCTCAATCTTGCCCTCCGCTACGGTCACCTTGCCGCAGGGGCAAACGAGGCGGTAGTCTACCGTCGCCTTGCCGTTAACACAGATCTCCGCCTTAACGGTCGCCTTTGTATAGTCCTCATTCGGCTCGCCCTTGACATAGAGGTCGGTGACGTGCACGGGATCGCGCAAAAGCAGGTAGGTCTCACGAATGATACCCGAGCTGCGGAACTTGTCCTGGTCCTCAAGATAGGAGCCCTCGCACCACTTGAGCACAAGCACCTGCACCTCGTTTTCTCCCGCGACGAGATAATCGTCCACGATGATGTCAGAGGTCATGTGGCTGACCTGGCTGTAGGCGACGAATTTGCGATTGATATAAAGATAAAAGCAGGAATCCACGCCCTCAAAGATCATGTGGATATTACGCGTCTTGAGCGTGTCCGCGTCCACCGTAAAGGTACGCTCGTAAAGTCCGCAGGGAATGTCTGCGGGGATGTGGGGGGGATCGCAGGGGAAGGGATAGCGCACGTTGGTATAGTGCGGCGTATCGTAGCCGCGCCCCAATTCATACTGCCAGCTCTTGGGAACGGTCAGACGGTCTGCGCCCTCTGCGGTATAGTCCGCCGCGGTAAAATCCACAACGTCGTGAACGGATGCAAAATAACGGAAGCTCCACTCGCCGCAAAGCGACAGAAAGCGTGTGCTGACCGCTCGATTGCCCTCATGGGCTGCCGCATCGCTCTGATACGGGATCAGATACGCACTCGGCGCCTCACAGCCGACGTGCAGATGCTCCAAGGAACGGTGATAGTTCGGTTGATCCAACATTCCAAAAATACCTCCTCAAATGTGTGAGTATTTTACTCTGTGAAAAAAGTATATCACAATCCGTATCGGTTTGCAATACGCTTTTACCCGTTTTTCTATCAACATTTTGATAAAATATAACGATATTGCAAAAATAATTAAATAATCGCAGAACTTCTAACTTTTTTATGACATTCTTGCACATGCCGAGCATTGCAGGGCGGTGTCTTGCTGCCGGCAGGCTTTCGGCGGGAGCAAGCCCGCACCCTACGGGTTTGTGCAAACATATCCAACAGCCGTTTTGTCTGTACGAACGGACCGTCGAGGACGCCGGTCCCTACAAATAGATATCTATGTTTTTCGCGCAGACATTCTGTACGCAATATGCCTAACAACGCTTGCCCCGTAGGGACCGGCGTCCTCGACGGTCCGCAGAATTTGCACAAACATTCCCATTATACGTCATCTTGAGCGGAGGACACAGAATTTGTAGTATCAAAAAAGTCTGTTTTGCAATTTCCGTAGTCGAAGTTTTGCGCAGTTTGGTACAAACGGAGTAAAACCACGAGGCGGCACGCCGAAGTGAGATCTACAATCGAGTTTTGCCAAGCCTTTTCATAGGAAAGTAACATTCATTTGGTAAGTCAGCAAAATTCCTTTGTAGATCCCGCTTCGATGCTTCGCATCTTGCGCTTTCGCTCCATTCGTCCCTCATTGCGCGAAAGTTCGACTCGGTCAGAATTTCTTCCCTCGCTCAGGATGACGCACTATCCTTACCAT
>JAFTJB010000057.1 GCA_017456625.1 Clostridia bacterium | reverse complement strand
GGTGCAGCTTGAGATAGTACATGACACCGACTGTGACGGGGTTATCAAAGGGCTCACCGGTACGACCGTCGTAGAGGATGGTCTTACCGTCGAGGATCTTGAGCTTCTTCTCTGCGCGGAGCGACTCGAGCAGGGCTGTGTCCTCGCGCTCCTCTGCACTCAGCGTGCGGAGCGTCTTGGCACCCGTCTCGGGATCGGTGATCTCCTCGTAGAGCTCCTTGCCCTCGGGATTTTCAAGCGGGAACATATCTCTCTGGAGACCTGCTGCCTTGAGGCACTCGAGAATGTCCTTCTCGTTCGCGCCGTCGAAGACGGGAGTCATGATCTTCCAGCCGAGCTTTCTTGCGGCGATGCCGAGGTGTACCTCAAGCACCTGACCGATATTCATACGGGAAGGAACGCCCAGGGGGTTCAGGACGATATCAAGGGGCGTACCGTCGGGCAGGAAGGGCATATCCTCGGGAGGAAGAATGCGGGAGACGACACCCTTGTTACCGTGACGTCCTGCCATCTTATCTCCGACCGAGATCTTACGCTTCTGCGCGATATAGACCTTGACGACCTTGTTGACACCTGCGGGGAGCTCGTCGCCCTGCTCGTGCGAGAATACGCGCACGTCAACGACGATACCGGATTCACCATGTGCCAGGCGCAAGGAGGTATCACGCACCTCGCGGGACTTCTCACCGAAGATCGCGCGGAGCAGTCTCTCCTCTGCGGTCAGCTCAGTCTCGCCCTTCGGCGTGATCTTACCGACCAGAATGTCGCCCGAGCGAACCTCGGTTCCCTTCTTGACGATACCCTCTGCGTTCAGATCGCGGAGCGCGTCCTCACCGACGTTGGGTACCTCGCGGGTAATTTCCTCCGGGCCGAGCTTGGTGTCTCTTGCCTCGTGGGTATATTCCTCAATGTGGAGCGACGTGTAAACGTCGTCACGAACCAATCTCTCATTGAGCAGGACTGCGTCCTCGTAGTTGTAGCCCTCCCAGGTCATAAAGCCAATGAGTGCGTTCTTACCGAGCGACACCTCACCCTTGGAGGTTGCGGGACCGTCTGCGATGACCTGACCTGCCTCAACGTACTCGCCCTTCTTGACGACGGGACGCTGATTGAAGCAAGTGCCCTGGTTGGTTCTCTTGAACTTGATGAGATCGTACGTATCCTTCATGCCATTCTCGCATGCGATCACGATGCGGTCTGCCTGAACGCGCTCGACGTAGCCTGCGCGCTCTGCCATGATGACAACACCCGAATCGAGTGCTGCCTTGTATTCCATACCCGTTCCGACGATAGGAGAATCGTTGATCAGAAGCGGCACTGCCTGCTTCTGCATGTTCGATCCCATGAGTGCACGGGTATTATCGTCGTTTTCAAGGAAGGGGATCATTGCCGAAGCGACCGAAACAAGCATTCTCGGTGCGACGTCCATATAATCAACTGCTGCGGGATCGACCTCGACGAACTCGGTCTTATCACGCGCGATGACCTTCGCGTTGACAAAGCAACCGTTGTCATCCAGCGGCTCATTTGCCTGCGCGACGATATAACGGTCCTCGGTGTCCGCGGTCATGTACTCAACCTCCTCGGTCACCTGATGGCTGAAGGTTCCGTCGCCGTTATCGATGTGGCGTACCTTACGGTAGGGTGCCTCGATAAAGCCGTAATCCGAAATGCGCGCGTAGGTGGAGAGGTAGGAGATCAGACCGATGTTCGGGCCTTCGGGAGACTCGATCGGACAAATTCTTCCGTACTGTGTATAGTGAACGTCACGGACGTCAAAGGACGCACGGTCACGGGAAAGACCTCCGGGGCCGAGTGCCGAGAGACGGCGCTTGTGAGAGAGCTCTGCGAGCGGGTTGTTCTGATCCATGAACTGCGAGAGCTGGCTGGAGCCGAAGAACTCGCGGATCGCCGTGGTTACGGGACGAATGTTGATCAGAGCCTGCACGGTCAGCTTCTCGTTGTCCTGTGTGGTCATTCTTTCCTTGATGATCTTGTCCATGCGGGTAAAGCCGATGCGGAGCTGGTTCTGCAGCTGCTCTCCAACAGAGCGGATACGGCGGTTACCCAGATGGTCGATATCGTCAACGTGTCCGACGTCGTGCGTCAGGTTGAGCAGATAGCTGATGGATGCAAAGATATCATCCTTGGTGATGTGCTTGGGACAGAGCTCGGCAATTCTCTCCTTCGCCATCGCGCGGATCGCGTCCACGTCACCCTCGCACTGCTCCATGATATCGAGCAGAACGGGAATGCGCGCCTTCTCGGCTACACCGCAATCCTTGAGGTCAAAGCCGAGGAGATACTCGGGCTCGACCGTGTTGTTACCCATGACCTTGATCACGTCGCCGTTGTCAAGACTGATCTTGACGTCGTTGACGCAAGCATGCTCGATCGCGAGTGCCAATTCAGGGGTGACGACCTCTCCCGCCTCCGCGATCACCTCACCCGTGATGGGGCTGACAGCTGCCTCTGCGAGGCGACGGTTGGTGATACGGTCGTGGAGCGCCATTTTCTTATCATATTTATAACGTCCGACAGGTGCGATGTCATAGCGCTTGGGATCAAAGAAGAAGTTGTTGATCAGCGTGCGTGCCGCATCCTCAATGGGAGGCTCGCCGGGACGAAGCTTCTTGTAGATCTCCTTGAGCGCTTCAACACCGATGGTGGAGTTCTCGCGTGCGGCGATCTCCTCGGACTCATCCTTGTCGAAGGTCAGCGTGAGGTGGTTATCCTCACCGAACATCGCATAGATATCCTCACGGCTCTCCACGCCAAGCGCGCGGATGAACATCGTCAGGGGCATCTTGCGGTTCTTGTCGATACGAACGAACATAATGCCGTTTGCATCGATCTCGTACTCGAGCCATGCGCCGCGATACGGAATAACCGTGGTGGCATAGGTCTTCTTACCTGCCTTGTCGATCTCGGAAGCATAATACATTCCGGGCGAACGGATGATCTGCGAAACGATAACACGCTCCGCACCGTTGATAACGAACGTACCGGTCTCGGTCATCAGCGGGAAGTCACCCATAAAGATGTCTGCCTGCTTCACCTCTCCCGTCTGCTTGTTGGTCAAGCGTACGTTGACCTTGAGGGGTGCTGCGTAGTTGACGTCACGCTCCTTGCACTCCTCTACGGGATACTTCGGTTTGGAATCAAGCGAATACGAGATGAACTCGATCACCAGATTACCGGAATAGTCGGTAATCGGAGAAACGTCACGCAAGACCTCCATCAGTCCTTCCTCTACGAACCATTTGTAGGAACGCGTCTGGATCTCGACCAGATTGGGAAGCGGATAGTCAAAGCGCGTCCGAGCAAAGCTCTTTCTCGTGTTCTGACCAAGCTTTTGATCTTTTACATTGATCATGAATACAATCACTCCATTCAAAGAATTGATAATGCTCCCGATTTTGGGTATTCCGTCCTGCTTTTTGTAAATATTTGCCGAATTATTTACTTCCATGACGAAGAAAGCCCGCAATACGAGCGATTATAATGCAGTTTAATATTTTAGCACAAATATACAACTTTGTCAAGCCTTTTTAGAAAAAAATATTCATGAATTTTAAAAAATTCCCACCGTGCCGTAGACGGTGGGAATCTTCCTTTTATAATTTATATATGGCTTATTGCTTCATTTCCTTCTGCTTATCCATAACGAGCTTTGTAAACACGATCGCCGCAACGATCAGGATCACGGAAATGAGAGAGAGCACCTGCTGTGCGTAAACGTGAATACCGAGGAACGTATTGCCCTGCGATTGGATGTAATCCAGCAAAGTTCCCGCGGCAATGGATGCCAAAAATCCGCAAATGCCGCCGATGCTGTTTTTGATCGCGCTCGCCTGCACGAAATATTCGGCGGGAACGTAGCTGTACACGATGTTGAGCAGATTCACGCTCATACCCGCAAAACAACCGTTGTACAGGATGGTGTACACAATAATCAGATATCGTGTGTCGGGGGTGGTGAATACGTTGATCGCAAAGGCGGCCGTCGCCATGACCATGGCAAGGATCAACGCCTTGGAGCGAGTATACTTATCCGCGAACCTTCCAAACGGACGGGAAAGCAGTGCACGCGCAAGGCAACCCGCCATAGCGATATACGTAATTTCCGACATGGAAAAATCGAGCTCGGTGATGCGGTAGGTACCCAGGGCGCCAATGGTGGTATAGATTCCGACGTTCCACAGAACCGTCAGGATCAGTACGTATTGGAAGCCGCGGATCTTGAAGAGCTTTTTCATCACCTGACCGATCGGCTCAGTCTTTTTGATCTCCTCGCGGGGCTTGATATCGTTTTTGATCATCATCAGGCAAACGAAATCGCAAATGCAGAAGATCAGAATTCCGATCGCGGCAAAGATAAAGCCGCCCTCCAAATTTCCCGCTTCCTCAAAGTAGTCCATCGCGTATCCGATCACGACCGTCATCACGATACCTGTCAAAAGTGAGAGTATCTCCTTTTTTGCGCCGAAGAGTCCGCGCCAGCTCGGGGAAACGTAGGAGTTGCCCCAGTTATAAATAATGTTGGTAACAAAATAGTTTCCAAAATACGCGACCAAAATACACCCGATGGCAACGACCGTTTTGTATTCCCCCGCGAAGGGCAAAAACGGAACGAAGTATAGCGCCATGAAAAGCAGCTGTCCGACCGTGTGGAAGAGCACCACGAAGCGCTTGGTGTTGGTGATCCTCTGCACCACAAATATTGAGAAGAACTGAAAGAGCTGCGACAGCGCGATCAGCGTGGAAACGACCTGGATCAATCCGTCGCTCATACCGATCGAGAGCAGCACCTTGGAAAGAAACGCTTCGGTTACCAGAAGGCTGACAAAGTATTCAAACGTACATTCTGCGGCGTACGCTCTTCTCGAGCGACGGTATTCCTTGGATGCAAAATCGTGTCCCTGTAATGCTTCCATTGCTTTATCCTCTTAACTCTCAAATTCAAATTTTAACCGCGATTTTTGACCGTTCCCTTGCCCGTCATGATAGGATCGCCGTCGGTCTTGAGATTTCTCGCGTAGAGAGTCTCAATGCGACCGTCGTTGCAAAGGAGTGGGAGCTCCTTACCGATCTCATTTTCGGTGGAGACGTTGGTAATGACAAGTGTTTCTACGTCCGCGTCCTCGCCAACGTAGACCGTGGGGATCTGCGTGGTCTCCTCGCGGCGGTGCACGGTATCGATCCTGAGACTTCCGACGCGTGCCTTGCCCTCAATGTAGATGGGCGCGTAAACGTATCTTCCCTTCTTTTGGTAGATGTCATAGCGCTCTGCCTTGGAAATGAAGATGTTATCCATGGAGATAGCGTTAAATATTCCCTCTCTGCCGCCGATGTAGAAGCGCGTAAAGCCAATGCCGTACTGATAGTAGGTTCCGTAAACGTCGGAAATATGGATGTTCTCAAGACGGTTGGAAAGCGTGAGCAAGCGGACCGCGCTGTGACAATCGGTTGCGTAGAGTCCGCGAACGGTAACGTTGGTGATGGGTCCGAAGGAGCCCTCGTCGGCATTGAGCGCAACGAGATCGTCGTAGCACGCGCCCTGCAAATTCTCAATCACACCGTAGTGGCAGTTTCCGTCGATATGGATGCCGTCCATGTTGACGGGAACGGGGTTGCCGTAATTGAAATCAAAGGTAATGTCCGACACGGTAAAGTATTTTGCGCGGTCGATACATATTGCATAGTTGGTGGGATCCTTGACGGTAAGCGAGGTGATCTTAAAGTTTCTGACGTTATAAAAGATCATCGCCTTGCCGGTAAAGCCCTCTGCCGTATAAACGTTATCACGCTGGGGATTGGGCTCCTGCCCCATGTTGTTCGCATTCCAGATGCCGCCGCAAAGCTCGATATTGACGTTTGCGTCCGCTTCATCGGGCGACATTTCGTCTACGTAATAGTTAAAGCAATAAACGTGCTTGTGCGCATCCTCCATTGAGGAATGTGCCATCTTATCTCCGCGTGCAAGTCTTTCCTGCATGCGGCGCTCCGCACGGAGGTAATATTCCTCCGCAAGGCGCTTGGCAGGCGCGTAGACACCCTTGTTGCGCACCATTGCACAGTTCGCGCCGTCGGCAAGCTTGATCTCGGCAAAGCGCGGCAGGACCAAACGGAAATTGGAAGGAAGCCATAGTGTTTTAGAGATCAGATAATGCTTCTTCGGGGCGGGAAGGACGACCTCGCACACACCGCTGTCGATCATCTCCTGAATGGCGGGTTGATCGTCGTGAATGCCGTCTCCATACAACGTATACATCACAGTTTCCTCCGGTTTCAAAATTCATGCCTATTATACAAGCATTCTCACGGATTGTCAAGATAGTTTTCAATAAATCCGTACCTAATTTTTATAAAAATTTTACAGCAGGGATATTCCTCAAAGCTCGACCGTATCTCCGTCGCTCGGGACTGCCGCGGCAAAGCTGTATTTGCCGTTCATCTCGCGCACCATAGCAATCTTTTCCTCACTTGTGGTGTGGTTGAAGAACACGCGCTTCGCCTTGATGCGAGGCAGATACGGCATCATATATTCGGGTCGGATGTGCGCGAACTCGCACACCATCAAATCGATCATACCCTCCTCAAACGCAACGGTGGGGATGTCGTCATCACGCAGATTTTTGGAGAGGTCACCCGTAAAGAGCAGCCTTTTGCCCTCCGCCTCGACCAGCATCGCGTAGGAGTGATAGGGCTTGTCGATGTGCCCCGTCGGAAAATAGGAGACCTTTATATTTTCATCCTCATAGGGCTTTGCGACGTCGATCTCGGAAAAACGCACACGCGCGCGATCAAATTTCGTACCCGGATGTCCCGATGCCATCTCAATGAGCCCGATCACCTGCTCGCTATAGACCGCGTCCGCGACGTAGATATCCATTTCATGGTTCTTATAGTAGCCGTTGACCAGATCCGCGATACGGTAGATGCCCTCCGCGTGGTCGGCATGGATGTGTGTGTTGAAGATCGCGCGGATCTCCTCGATCGATCTGCCCATACGCGGGAAAATATCACACACGGGCGCGCCCGCGTCGATGAGATATACGCTCCCTCCCGTCTCGAGCATCATACAGGTACAGTAGCGGTCCGCGCGCGGAATTCCGTCCGAGGTACCGATAAACGTTAATTTCATGCTTCTGCCTCCTTTTCCGCAGGGGTCTCTGTCTCTGCCGCCAATACCGCCTCTGCCGCGCGCTTTTCTCTTCTCGGCGCGATCACGTCCAAACGGATGATTGCAATGATCAGCGACGTGATCATAAAGATATCACTGCACATACCCGCAATGCTGAACATAAAGATGTTGTACATAAGCCAGCAGGGTGTACTGATGAGATTGAGGATACGGATGACCCTTGTATTGTTGATGCCGAGCGCGACCGAGGAGATCAGCTTGGCAAAGATGACGAACAAGCTCACCCAGCCGTGCCACGACATAAATCCGATCACAACGAACATGATACCAAAAGCGATCTGAAACGGCAGCGTGCTCTTCCCCTTTCGGATCAGCACCCAATAGATCGAGTTGGTTCCGCACGCGGCGAGGTTCATGACCATACCCGTATAGCCGCCGAGGAGCAGATATTGGAACGCGGCGATCAATTCATTCGAGATCTTGACCGCAACGACCTTGTTGTAGGATTTGCATTGCATCCCAAGCACGACCAAAGCCGTTCCGACAAAGCCGATTCCCTGAATGAAGATCTGATTTTGAAACAGATCCGCAAAAAAAGCAATGATTTGATTAAAAAAACCCATTTTCTCTTGCCCTTTCCTTTTTTATGTGCTATAATCATACCATACGAACATATAAAACACAATACTTGTTCGTTTGATAGCAAAACGAACATTTTTCAAACATTGGAGGGATACAATATGAAGCTCAACGACCGTCAGAAGCAAATATTGGAGCTGACCGAAAAAAAGCAGCGCGTGACCGTTGCGCATCTTGCGAAAGGTCTGTTTGTCAGCGAAATGACCGTGCGGCGCGACCTTGCCAAGATGGAGCAAGGCGGCTACCTCAAGCGCTTTCACGGCGGTGCGGTCGCAAACAGCGATTATCTGGAGTATCCCATTGAAACGCGCATGCACATCAACGAAAAGGAGAAGCGTGACCTCGCCCGCCGCGCGCAGAAGTACATCCAAAACGGGCAGATCATTTTTCTTCCCGGCTCCTCCACCTGCGCCTTTCTCATTCCCCTCCTCAAAAATTACGACGGCATTACCGTCATCACCAATTCCGTCCAATTCATGGTCATGCTCTCCAAAATGCGCATCCGCTGTATCCTCTCGGGCGGCGAATATCTCGAGGGTGACAAGGTGCTCGTAGGCAGAGATGCCGAGCGTGTCCTGCGCGCCTATAACGCCGATATCCTCTTTCTCGCTTGCTCGGGGATCTCGGAGGATAATATGGTGACCGTTGACGACGAAGCCAAAGCGGAGATCGGTCGCATCGGCTTTCAAAACTCCAAAAAGCGCATTATCCTTGCCGACCGCTCCAAGCTTGGCATCACCTATCCTCACAACATCTGCCATACCTCCGAAGCCGACGATCTGATCGTGATTTAAACGTATGAAAGGAGAAGGACCTTGGGGAGAGGGGGGACTTCTTATAGGAGAAGTCCCCCCTCTCCCAAACCCTCTCCCCTTCAAGACCTTATTACGAAAAGCAGAGGGCACGGTCGCAATGACCGTGCCCTCCGCTTTTGAAGCAAGCCCTCTTTGCACAGAGGGCGTGCTTCGGGAAATGCAAAAGCCTCTCCTTTTGAGAGGCTTTTGCCAAAACGGAGCGCCCGAGCTTTAGCTTGGGCGCTCCGTTTTGCTTGGTAAAAGGTTTGAGGTGGTGGAGGGGCAAGGGGAGGAGGGGGCACTTTCCTAAAAAGTGTCCCCTCCTCCCCTTATTTTCCTACTCTCTCCTCAAAATCTATTACTCAAGATACAGCGCATCCGCATTGAGGAAGGCGTGCGCGGCGAGGTGGGAATCGGTTGGGATCAGGCGCGACGCGGCGCACTTACGGCAGGAAACGCGAACGCCCTCGTCGGTGATCTCCGCGTCATATTCCCGTCCGTTATCGGCGACATCGCACTTACAAAAGATCTTCCCCTCCGCATCGAGATCGTGGATAACGAACATCACGATATCGAGGATCTGCGGGTCGGGCAAGGTCTCGCCATCCTCATGGAGGGATTGCAGATCCTCCACACCGCTCTTCTCCATCATATCCAAGAGCTCCAGCTCACTTCTCGCGAGCTCTGCCTTGACCAAATTGATCTCGCCCAAAAAAGCAAGATTGATATCCGAATACGGGCATGGCAGAACGAAAAGCTCCTTGCCGTAGAACACCTTTTCGCTGACGGTGAAGTGATGCGGCTGTGCGCAGACGATACACGGGACCGTCAGTCTCACCTTTCCGTCCGGACGGTGGACCAGTGTCATTTCGCTTTTTTTGCAATCGCACTTGAGCTTTACCATATCCGCGGAGAGCGAGAACGCGCCTACCGCGCTCATCACACCCGCACCGCAATGCGGGCAACGGTACGCGACCGTCGTATGCTTGGGTTGTAATACCATGCGTTTATCCTCTTTTGCTATATTTCAATACAGTATATTCCAAAAGCCGCAAAATGGCACGGAAAGGATCCATGCCATTTTGTTCGGTTTTGTAAATCAGCCTGCCGCGGTCGTGGTCGCGGGCTCTGCCTCGGGTGTAGGATCACCGATCCAATCGAGAACGGTCTCGCTGGGCGTATACTGTGCCGCGAGTCCCATGAGCCATGCGGATACACGGTCGTTGACGTAGTACGCCTCGCCGGAAGCCTTCCAGCTCAATTCGGAGGAGAGATATACGGCAATATAGGTCTTGCCGTCCTCGCCCTCAACGATCGCGCGGTCGTTTGCCTTTCTGTCAGCGGAGAACATCCACTCACCGAGCTTCTCATCCAGAGAGGACTGCTTGAGTGTCTCGGAGACGGTAGCGGTGTTGGTGGAGTTGGGGCTGAGTGCCTGCAGCGCCTGAATGAGCGCAGCATCGGTCTTGCCGTCAAGCGTTGCCATAGCAGCATTGATGTCGGAACCGATATAGGAATAGTAACCGCCGTTTACGAGCTTGGTCTGATCAAGGTGCAGAGGCTCGACCGCAAAGTAAACGGTGTACTTCTCGGTATCCTCACCCGCTCCGCTCTGATCCTTGACGGTGGTGGTAAAGGACTCGGTATCGTTTGCGGCGATGGGGCTCTTGAAGCCGTTATCCGCATTCGCGCCGTAGAACATCCAATACTGGTAGGTCTTCTCGTTCGGCGTGGAGGTGTAGTACGCATCCGAGGACTTGGGAAGCGCCTTATCGATTTCCTCACAGAGCTCGGTGAGGATCTGATAGTAGACATCCGCATCCACCGCAACGTAGTAGGTCACAACGGTGGGATCGGTAGCATCCTCGCCCTTATCGACGGAATCGATATAAACGAGATATGCAACGGTGTCGCTCTCCTCCGCAACGAGCACCTCGCCTGCCTTGCGATCGGTGCCGTCAAATACAACGTCCTTGATCGCCTGCTTTGCGTCGGTGGTATTCTTGGTGAGGGTCTTCTTGTAGCGGTCGCCGATCTCTGCCATCTTGGTCTGGATCTCCGTACCGCTCAGTCCTGCCCACTTCTCCTTGTACGCCTTTGCGTTTGCGAGAGAATTCTTATAGTTGACGGTAACCTTCTCGTCGGAAAGCTCCTTCTTCTCGAGCATATGCTTGTAGAGCGTATCTCTGAAGGTCGCATCGCCCTCGTGGGTCGCGCCGTCCTCCAGCGCGTAGGTCAATTCGTAAACGGTCGTGGAAGCGATATCGCCGTCCTCGTCAAGCTTCTGCTCAATTACGGACAACACGTAGAAGCAATCGTCACCCTTAACGAGCTCATCATCATACTTCGCGCGTCTTGCGAAGAGCCACTTGGACATATCTGCCTCAAGCTCGTCCTTCTTTGCAACCTCGTAGGTCTTCTTGACAGCACCAAGTGCCGTGAGCTTGTCCGTCCATGCCTTCTTCTCGTCGTTGTCAACGAGATCCTTGATCGCGCCAAGGTCAGCCTCTGCCTTCTTCATCGCAACGAACGCGTTGTAGGTATCCTTATAGTTGCCCTGCGTGTAGAACCAATCCTTTGCAACAACGGTCTTGAACGCCTCGGGAGACTTGCCCTCGGTAGCAAGAAGCGCATCCTTAAGCTTTACGTCCTCGGTCTCGTAGGAGAGATACTCAACGGTGTAGAAGAAGTTGGGGTTATTCTTGATATACTCGTTGACCTCCTCGGGATGCTGGTCAACGTATGCCTCCTTCTCTGCGGTGTACATTGCAAGATACTTCTCGTACATGCAGATAAGCTTGAGCGCGTCCTCAACGTCATCGGAATTGAGTCCGTTGCCGAAATAGTCGCCCAGGAACAGATCGAGATTGGAGTAAGACAGACCGTAGGTGCTGTCAACGACCATCATCTCGTGCAAATCATCCCAGGATACGGGAATGGCATCCTCCATACCGCCATACCAGGTAATGGTGAAGTCCTTCTTCCATTCATCCTCCTCCAGTCGAACGCCCTTCTCGTACGCATAATCGCATACGGCAACGAAGTTGACCATGGTGGAAAGTGTGTTATCGATCGCATCACGGGGAGTGGAGATCAATGCGCCCGTAGTGGAGTTGGTAAGCTCCTGCGTCACGCGTGCAAGCGCGTAATCGTGCGCAAATGCCTCGGCGCTGGAATACTGCTCCTGCAGCTCCTTATCGCCGCCCGTATAGTAATCAACGTATGCCTGATAATATTCGATCTCCCATGCCAGGAAGGTCGCTACCTGACGGTTGATATCGAACTCGCCCGTCTTACTCTTGATGAGCACCTGCATACGGCGGAAGGTTCCGTTGGAATACATCACAGCCGCGACGATTCCCAGAACGATCACAACGGCAAGCGCGATGGCAATGGTATTCTTCGCCCATTTCGGCATGCCCTTCTTCTTTTTGTCACGCGGCGAATCAAAAAGATCGTCACGCTCAACTCTGTTTCTTTGTCCTTTTCCCATGGGAAAGCACTCCTTTTCTGAATATGTATTTGCTTGCTCGGTCACAGCGACCGATGGGGGATACAATCTATTATACCGACCGTCTGTGACTCCCCTGTGTCTCGGTTATGAACAAACGCGAAATTTTATCACAGAGGAGCCTGTCGGTGCGCCAAAGCCTTATACATTCATGATCACGGGAAGGATCATAGGCTTTCGCTTGGTCTTGGTGTAAAAATAGCGGGTCAGATCGTCCTTGACCTGTCGTTTGAGCTGCATACGGTCCACGGGACGGCGGGTGGAGAGCGAATTGAAGATGGCATCGGTCGCGATCTGCTTTGCCTCCTCCATCATATCCTCTGCCTCACGCACGTAGACGAATCCGCGGGAAACGATATCGGGACCCGAGAGCAGCATCCGCGAATCGGTATCCACAGTCGCCACGACCACGATCAAGCCGTCCTGCGCCAGATGGCGGCGGTCACGGAGCACGATGTTGCCAACGTCTCCAACGCCGTAGCCGTCCACAAGGATCTTGCCCGAGGGTACCGTACCCGCGAAGCGTGCACCCTCCGAATCGATCTCGAGCACCTTGCCGATCTCGGAGATGAAGATATCCTTATCCTTCATGCCCATATACCTTGCAAGCTCACGGTTTGCCGCCAGATGTCGGCTCTCTCCGTGAACGGGCATGTAATACCTCGGCTTGACAAGCGCCTGCATGAGCTTGATCTCCTCCTGGCAGGCGTGACCCGAAACGTGGACCTCAACGAGCGAATCGTTGACTACCTCGATCTCGTTCTTGGAAAGCTCATTGACGATGCGTCCCACGAGCTTCTCGTTTCCGGGGATCGCGCTGGAGGAAAGCACGACCAGATCGTTGCAATCAAGCGTGATCTGATTGTGATCCGAGAACGCCATGCGGTAGAGCGCGGACATCGGCTCTCCTTGGCTTCCCGTTGTGATCACGGTCAGCTCTCCGGGCTTGAAGCGCTTGATATCCGCCAGGTCGATCAGCACGCCCTCGGGTACGTGCATATACCCCAGCTCGATCGCCGCGCTGACAATGTTGATCATGCTACGACCCGTGATGGCGACCTTGCGCTTGTGACGTACGCTCGCGTCAATGATCTGCTGCACGCGATGCACGTTAGAGGAAAAGGTTGCGATAATGATGCGTTTTTTTGCGTGTGTGTTGAAGATATACTCCAGAGACGCGCCGACCTTCCTCTCGGAGGGGGTGTGTCCCGGTCGCTCGGCATTGGTGGACTCACACATGAGCATGAGCACGCCCTCGCGTCCAAGCTCACCGAGACGGACGATATCCATCACGCCTCCGTCGATGGGTGAGGTGTCGAGCTTAAAGTCTCCCGAGTGAACGAGCGTTCCGTACGGCGTACGGATCACAAGCGCGCAGGCATCCGCGATGGAATGGTTAACGTGGATGAATTCCACCTCAAATTCACCCGCACGCACGCGGTCTCCCGCGTTGACGGTATTGAGCTTTGGAGTCCATTGCAGGGAGTGCTCCTCAAGCTTATTTCTGATGATTCCAAGGGTAAGGGGTGTGCCGTAGATCGGCGGATTGAGGCTACGGAGCAGATACGGGATGCCACCGATGTGATCCTCGTGTCCGTGGGTGAGAAATACGCCGCGGATCTTGTCCTTGTTCGTCTCCAGATAGGCAAAATCGGGGATGACCAGATCGATGCCGGGCATATCCTCATCGGGGAAGCCCAGACCGCAGTCCACCACGATCATGTCGTTTTCGTATTCGATCACCGTAATATTTTTTCCGACCTCGCCAAGTCCGCCCAAGGGGATGATGCGGAGCTTGCCCGTCGGCTTATTCTTCCTTGGCTTTGTTACACGCGGCTGCTTTGCGGGCTTTTGCGCACGCGCAGGCTTCTGCACGGGCTTCTCCGCCCTTGCCGCACGGGTACGGGCAGGCTTTTCCGTACGTGCAGGCTTTGCTGCCTTCTCCGCGCGCGCGGTCCTTGCCCTTCCCTTCTCTTTGGTTGCTTTCGGTTCTTTGGTTGTGTTTTTAGGCATATCAGTTCCTTTCTGTATTATTTGTGAGGCGTACGACGGTACGCCAAAAAAGCCTGCGAACCGCAGGAAAACGATCCCCCGTCCGGCGCAAAACCACGCACGTTTTGCAGAAAGGGAGATCTTTATCGCATTTCTGAATGAAAAATTACCGCGCAAACGCATCTCTCGCGCGGCGATCGGTCACATACGCTTTGAATATTGTACCATATTTTTTATAAAAAGTCAATACCCACGCCCATCAAAGCAGAAAAATTATCAGACCACAGACAACCGCTCCTGCCGCGCTTCCCGCAAAAAAACCGAGGATTGCACCTCTCGCGCGCTTGAGTCTCCCGATCCTGCGCGGCGCACTCTCCTCCAGGATGCGGTTTGCCTCCGCGAGGATGTCTCCGCCTCCCCCCGTCGTCTCGATCTCCCGTCGCAAAATGAAGTACGCCTCATCAAAATAACGGTTTCCCTCCGTTCGCAACACGATCATCTGCTTTCGGCTCCCCTTAATCATACGCTCTCCTTCCCGATGCGTTCTTTTCCATCATTTTAGACAGCTTATCCGTCATTCAATCAGCCGACAGCACTCCGCCACGCTCTTTTTTTTGCTTTTTTCCGTTCTCTCGACCGCTCACCCCATGCCGTTTTGTCGCACTTCGTCAAAGACTGTCGAGAAATGTCAAAAACTTTTTTGCGCCAACCATTTTTTTCCATTTTTTGCTATTGACAAGCAGAAAAAAAGAGATTATAATAAAATTAAGCAAAAATCGTGCTTTTTATTCTGTCAAAAAAGAGAGAAGGAGAAAATATTATGAAATCGACCGGCATAACAAGAAAGGTTGACGAGCTTGGAAGAATCGTACTTCCCGTCGAGCTGCGCAAGTCCCTCAATCTGGAGATTCGCGACACACTTGAGATCTTTACGGAGGAGGACAAGATCATCCTCAAAAAGTACAACCCCGGATGCACCTTCTGCACCTCCACCGTCGGCGTTGTGGAATTTGCGGGCAAGAGAGTGTGCAAGGATTGCCTCGACCGTCTCAAGGAGCTCGCTTGATCTACGCGTAACCAATTGCGGCGTACCTGTCCGGGACAGGTACGCCGCAATAATTTTATTTGATCCTTCTGCCCTCAATGTAGTAGCGCTTATCGTAAGCATGACCCATTGAGAAGGTCTTGCGTGGAAGCGCGCCGTCAAATATAACGGTGCGGAAAAGCTCATCCTTGCGCATCCCCTCAAACAAAAATCCAACGGCATCGGGACGGTCGAGAAGAGATTTCAGCGAATCCTCGCCGTGGATGTAATCGACCTCCGCGTGCGGATTTTTCGCGGTATACTCCGAGAGGAAGCTCTGGAGCGTACCGACGGCAAGCTGCTGCACGGGATGCGGTACCAGCATTTTAAAATCGCGATCCGCCGTGATACAACGGATGATCTGCGCCGCAGCGCCTCCGTTCTGCTCGGACAGATACGCGGTCAGCTCATTTAAAAATGCCTGCGGATCCACACCGAATACCACGCGGTAGATCGGCTCAAAATCGAGTGCCTCGTCGTGAAGATTGACCACCTCCGCGAGCGCGTAGCGCGCGGGATGCTCCTTTGCCGCCTCCGCTCCGATGCGCGCCTTGACCTCCTCGTAAGCCGCCTTCGCGGTCGCGAGTGAGTGGTTGCCGTCTCCAACTGCAAAGAGCAGAGGGGATAGGCTCGCATCTCCGTATTTCGCCTCGATCTGCGCGGGAGTGATCAACTCTGCCAAGGCTTCGCGAAGTCCGCTCTGCTCCTCCTTCGAGAGCAAAACACCGCGCACGTGTCCGCCGTTCTGCATCAGATCAAAATCATAGATCGGCGCTCTCCTTGCGGTGGGCGCGATGAGCGGCTCAATGACGGTACGCGCGGGATCGTCGATGAGAAGCATAATATGTGGAAACTCGATGGGTGCGTCACGGCGAATGGCAACGCGAGGCGGGATGCGCTCAAGCACCGTTCCCTCGGTTGCACGAATAAGCGAGGTCGAGCCCTTTTGATAGTCATAGCACTCCAGATCGACCGCACCGATAACACCGCGGCGGATCCGTCCGTCGGCTTGGGTGCGTTCCAGATAGATCATCGCATCGGGATGTGCCAAGAGATTTGTGCGCAGGGTCTTTTGCATTGCCGCATTGATAGCGGGCACGCGCGCCTCGGTCTCAGAGAGATAGACCTCGGGAAGGATGAGCGGAAGCGTGGAGGGCGCGCCCCCAACCGTCCTTGCGGCCTCCTCCCAATACGCGGGCTCGCTGGTATACTGATCGCAGGCGACCACCGCCCATTTCGTACCGTCTACACGGTCAAAATCGGGCAGCAGGATCTCCGCGGCGTGAAAGCAAACGTTTGTGTTTTTCATTCTGAATCTACCTTCTAAAATTAATGAAATCAGTATAACATAAACTCCTCAAAATGTCAAGCGGTCTTCTTGACAACCTCCATCTTTTGTGCTATACTGAACCCACATTCTTTTGCGGAAAGGAACATCAAAAATGAAGAAGCAAACGGTTGACGTCGGCGCGTATATCTGGCCCGCGTATTCGGGCAAGGAGCTTCGCAATCACATCTTCTGGCCTGCGGGCGAGGGTGAATGGGAAACGGTCAAAAAGGCAACGGCAAAATTCGAGGGGCACACCTGGCCGCGCCGTCCCCTGCTCGGCTATCAGGATGAGGCGGATC
The DNA here is from genome assembly GCA_017456625.1 of Clostridia bacterium. Lineage (GTDB taxonomy): Bacteria > Bacillota > Clostridia > Oscillospirales > CAG-272 > UMGS1865. Next base: position 5,160 of record JAFTJB010000057.1, on the reverse strand, counting down.
CGCGCGTAATGGAGGAACAGATCAAGCTCGCACGCGCGCACGGTGTCAACGTCTTTATCTACGATTGGTATTGGTATGACGGCAGAGCCTTCCAGGAGCAGTGCCTCAACGACGGCTTTCTCGGTGCCTCCAATTGCAAGGATATGAAATTTTACCTCATGTGGTCCAACCACGACGCGAACTGCGTCTGGGACCGCCGCCTCTCCTCCACCCCCGCCGATTGCGGCACGGTGGTCTGGACGGGCAAGGTCAACGAGGAGACCTATCGCGAGATCGGTCTGCGTTGGATCGAAAAATACTTCTGTCTTGAGAATTACTACCGCATCGACGGCAAGCCCGTTTTGGCGATCTATGAACTGAAAAACCTCATTGAGGGACTTGGCGGCATCGAAAACACGGTACGTCTGATGAATTGGCTCGATGAGGAGGCACGTGCGCGCGGTCTTGGCGGTGTGCACTTCCAGCTCATCCATTGGGGCGGCAAAGGAAAGATCAAGAATCTCTCGGGTGTCGATTCGGGAGCCGTGATCCTCCACGACCAAATGCTCGTCGATCTCCCCTTCGAGTCCTCCACCAATTATCAGTACACGCACGTAACGGGCATCAACCGCCCCTATAGCGAGGTGCAGGCGGACGTGGAAGCGGAATGGGATCGCATGACCGCTCTCTCGGACAAGCTCTATTGCCCGCACGTCTCACTCGGTTGGGATAACAACCCACGCTACGCGACCGAATTCAGACCCAACATCCTGCGCGACACCACGCCCGAGAACAGCGAGGCGGCTCTGCGAGCGGCACGCGACCACGCTATCACAACAGGAGCTCCGCTCGTCACGGTCAACAGCTGGAACGAATGGACCGAGAGCAGCTATCTCCTCCCCGACGACCTCAACGGCTACGCCTACCTTGAGGCTGTCAAAAAGGTGTTTGTGGAAGAATCATAACAAAAAATCCGTATATCTAACCAAGGGTAGACATACAGATCGATCATATCAAAAATTCTTTTCGTTTTTTTGAAGGTTATTAGGGGAAACTTTTTGCAAAAGGTTTCCCCTAATAACGCTCTCCGCTATATCCTCACAGAGATCTCGCCCGTAGCAAGGCGACGGGAGGAGCCATCGGAAAGACGCACGAGAAGCGCACCGTCCGCATCGATATCCTCGGCTCTCCCCGAGAAGCGCTCACCCCCGCGGATCCAGACGATCTCGCGTCCGATCACACAGGAATGTGCGCGATAATCCGCAAGCCAAGAGCGATCGGCAGGATCATCCAAAAAAGGTGTCAGCTCCTCCATCACAGCCGCGATCAGCGCACTGCGCGCGGTCGTAGCATCATTTAAGCTCGTCGCGATCTCCGCAAGCTCGGGGGGGAACGATATAGGACGCAGATTGATGCCGATCCCGACGATCACGCTGCAAAGTGTGGGCTCTGCGGGGTCGAGAACCGACTCAGCGAGAATACCGACTGCCTTTTTGCCGTCTAGATAGAGATCGTTGACCCATTTGATCGCAGTCTGCTTGCCACAAACACGCAGGATCGCGCGCATGACGGCAACCGCCGCCGCAGAGGTGATCGAAACCGCATCCGCAGCCGCCGCCCGGAAGGTATGGAGCACACTGAAGTATACCCCCGCGCCGTCGGGAGAATGAAAGCCTCTGCCCATTCTGCCACGCCCCGCAGTCTGTTCCTCGGCGGCGATCAGCGCGTATCTCTCCCCCGCCACGGCAAGACGTTTTGCCTCGGCATTGGTGGAATCGATACACGGAAAGACACGCGGCACGTAGCGAAGCGCCAACTCCCCCATTGCCGCTGTCAAGGTATCGGTTGACAGCACGTCTTTTTTCATGAATACCCTCCAAAAATAAACCAAATCTCCCCTAAAGGATCAAATATGGAACTCAACATTTTATACAGTGACAGCGAGATCTTCGTTGTCGAAAAGCCCGCAAACGCGCTCTCCGAGGAGGGCACAGCCGAAAACAGCCTTGCCTCCGCGCTCAAGGAGCAAAACGGCGGCTATATCGGTGTCGTTCACCGACTTGACCGCGGCGTTGGCGGTGTGATGGTCTACGCGAGAACAAAGAGTGCCGCCGCGCGCCTTTCTGCCGCCGTGCAATCGCACGCGCTTGAGAAGACCTATCTCGCCGTCATCCACGGAAAGCCAACCGAGGAGCACGCAACACTGACCGATCTGCTCTACCATGACCGTCTCAAAAACAAGACCTTCGTGGTCGACCGACCGCGTGGCGGTGTCAAGGAGGCGATCCTTGACTACGAATTGCGCAAAGCGTGGGACGATCCCGCGCTCGGCACGCTCTCGCTTGTCAGGATCCGACTTCACACAGGCAGAACGCATCAGATCCGCGTGCAATTCGCCTCCCGCTCGCATCCCCTCGTCGGGGATCGCAAATACGGAGCGCCCTCGCACGGTGACATCCGCCTTTTCTGCCATACTCTGACCTTCCCGCATCCAAAAACGGGAAAGCCCACGTCCTTTACCCTCACACCCGATTGGGGAGAGGAATGAGGAATGAAAAATAAAAATCTTAAATAGATTATACCGCAAGCACCTTTTTTTGTCAAGAGAATGTCAAAAAACCTGTTCAGTGCTTCGTTATTTTTCACAAAAATACGCGTTTTCGCATAAAAAATAAAAAAAAAGAAAAAAATTTTGTAATACCCCTTGCAATTTCCCAAAAATGTGTTATACTTTATAGTAGCATGATATCTGTAGCGGTAAAACGCTTGAAAGATTGGGAGGAAATTAGAATGGAAAACGAAATCGTTGTAAAAAAGACTTCCGGTTGGGTTAAGTTTTTGAAGATCGCGCTCGTTGTTGCAGCAATTGCGACCGTTGCCGTCCTCGTTTATAAAAAGTTCTTCAAGAAAAAGAAGGCAGCGGAGCTTGCAGAGGCTGATGACGCTATCGAGGCAGAACTGCCCGAGGCTGTTGTCGAGGAAGCTGTAGAAGAGGCTCCGTTTGAGGTTGCCGCTGACGCAGTCATCGACAATGCGGAAAACATGGACGACCAAACAGAGGTTGCTGCGGACTGATATCCTCTCACCCTGTTTTGGAAAACGGGGTTGTCACGCCGTCTTGCGCGACAGCCCCGTTTCTATTTATGCAAAAATCTGATAGATTGGATTGGAAAAGAAGGCTATGGCAAAATACAGACAAGGCAGAATTAATGAGGAAATGCAAAAGGAGCTGATGGCGATCCTGCGACGCGTTAAGGATCCCCGCATCAGCGATGCGTTTCTCACCGTCACGGCGGCAGACTGCACCGCCGATCTCAAATACGCAAAGATCTACTACTCTGCCCTGCGCGGAGACGCGAAGGAGATCGCAAAGGGGCTCAAGGCGGCAAGCGGCTTTATTCGCCGTGAGCTCGCGCGCTCGCTCAATCTGCGTATGACTCCCGAATTGACCTTCATCGCGGACAGCTCCATCACCTACGGCGCGCACATCTCCTCGATTTTGAACAATCTTGAGATCAGCGAGCCCGATCCCGAAGAAACGGACGGCGACGAAAATGCATAACTTCCCCTCCCTGACCTTGGATGAGCTGATCGCACGACTTGAAGTACCGCAGAGCACGCTCATACTATTCCACCGTAATCCCGATGCAGACGCGGTCGGGTCCGCGTTCGCGTTAAAGACCATTCTCGAGGAGCTTGGCTCGGAGGCGTTTTGCGTATGTCAGAACGAGATCCCCGCGCGCCTGCGCTTCCTCACCAACGACGAGCAGGAGAGCGTTCTTCCCGAAGCCATTCCCGAAGAAATGGAGATCGAGCGCATCATCAGCGTAGACAGCGCCTCCCCCTCGCAGCTTGGAGAGCTGTGGGAGCTTTACGGAGACCAGATCGACTTGATGATCGACCACCACGCCTCGGGCGAGCCCTACGCAGAAAATCTCATTGATCCCACTGCGGCGGCAACCGGCGAGATCCTCTTTGACCTTGCCAAAAAGCTCATTGCCGATGGAAGGATCACCGCGACCTACGAGCTCTATACCGATCTCTATGCGGCAATCTCCTCGGACACGGGATGCTTCCGCTATTCCAACGTCACACCCAAAACGCACGTGCGCGCGGCGGAATTGTTAGCAAGCGGCATTGACTGCGCCGACATCAATCACCGTCTCTTCGAATCAAAGTCGCTTGAGCAGCTCCGCGCACAGGCAGCGGGCATTTCCAACCTTCACATTTTTGCCGACGGAAAGATCGCGGTCGCGACCTTCCCCTACGCGCTCAAGGCGGCATTGGGGCTTTCCGACGAGCATCTGGAGGTGCTGATCGACGTGGCGCGCTCTCTCGCGGGCGTAAAGGTAGCCATCGCGATCCGACAACCCGCAACGGAAGGTGTTTTCCGCGTTTCCACGCGCTCCAACTGCAACTACGACGTCTCCGCTCTCTGCGCCAAATTTGACGGCGGCGGACACAAAAAGGCGGCAGGCTGCACGGTCACGGCATCAACCATGGACGAAGCGGTCAACAAGCTCGTTCGCGCGATCGATGCGGAAGAATTGAATTAAAATCAAATTGAATAAAAGACCTTCTCTCGGGCAATGCTATCGGTATCACCCAAAAGGAGGTCTTTTATTTATGGAAAAAAAGCTACTTAATGCGATCGTGATCGTCTTTTCGGTCTTGATCCTCTTTTCGATGCTGCCGCTCCGAGGCGAGGCGGCGGTCTACGACACGGTCGTTCGCCTGCACGTCATTGCCAATTCGGACTCCGAGGAGGATCAGGCGCGCAAGCTTCGCGTGCGGGATGCGGTCCTCGCCCTGACCGATCCTCTGCTTGCCGATTGCTCCACGCAAGAGGAGGCACAACAGCGCCTGCTCGAAAACATGGACGCGATCCAACGTGCCGCCGAGGACAAGCTTGCCGCCGAAGGGAGAAACGATCCCGTCTCGGTCACCTTGACAAAGGAGGAAGACCCCGAACGAAGCTATGACGAGGTCTGCTTCCCCTCGGGCGAGTATCTTTCCCTGCGTGTCTGCATTGGGGATGCCGTTGGGCAAAATTGGTGGTGCTGTCTCTTCCCTCCCCTTTGTCTCTCCGCCTCGACCGTCTCCGCTGCTGATGCCGAATCATCCTTTATTTCGGTGGGGTTAACTCCCTCTCAATACAAGATCATCACCGAAACCGACACT
>JAFTJB010000056.1 GCA_017456625.1 Clostridia bacterium | reverse complement strand
TGCAGCGTTGATGCCGTCAGCGGTGATGTCCTTGCCCTTAACAACAGCTACGAGCAGGGTGGTAGAACCCGTGGGAACGGGAACGCGCTGTGCGGAACCGATCAGCTTGCCGTTCAGCTCGGGGATAACAAGGCCGATTGCCTTTGCAGCGCCGGTGGAGTTATGAACGATGTTCTGAGCACCAGCTCTTGCACGGCGAAGGTCGCCCTTTCTGTGAGGACCGTCAAGGATCATCTGGTCGCCGGTGTATGCATGAACGGTGGTCATGATACCGGACTGGATGGGAGCGTAGTCGTTGAGTGCCTTTGCCATAGGAGCGAGGCAGTTGGTGGTGCAGGATGCTGCAGAGATGATCTGGTCATCCTTGGTCAGGGTCTTCTCGTTTACAGAGAATACGATGGTCTTGAGGTCCTTGCCTGCGGGAGCAGAGATAACGACCTTCTTTGCACCTGCGTTTACGTGTGCCATGGACTTCTCCTTAGAGGTGTAGAAGCCGGTGCACTCGAGAACAACGTCTACGTCGAGAGCCTTCCAAGGAAGGTTTGCAGCGTCCTTCTCTGCGTAGATCTTCATGGTCTTGCCGTCAACGGTCAGGGTGCCTGCCTCGTCGTCAGCGGAAACCTCGTGGTTGTATCTGCCCTGTGCGGTGTCGTACTTGAGCAGGTGAGCGAGCATGGAGGGCTTGGTCAGGTCGTTGATCGCAACTACCTCATATCCCTCTGCGCCGAACATCTGACGGAATGCCAGACGGCCGATGCGGCCAAAACCGTTAATCGCAACTTTTACATTTGCCATTGGAAATAATCCTCCGTTTATCCTAAATTTTTTGATAACGATTGTCCGAAAAGGTAAACCTTTCCATACATTTTATATTTTACATCATTTTTCTCAAATATGCAAGTCTTTTGACGAATTTTTATCAATTTTGTAACTTTCCATTTATTTGAACAAATTTTTATGTCCTTTTGTGTGCATTTTGCAAAAAACTCGCCGACCGTTCTCGTAAAAATCCTCTTGCAATCCGACGAAAAATACGATATAATAGAGATAATCTATCCATTGCAAGGAGATCTTTTACATGAAAGGACTCAAAACCTTCTATATCTGCTCCGAATGTGAATACAAAACGCCCAAGTGGATGGGTAAATGTCCCTCCTGCGGCGCTTGGAATTCCTTTGTGGAGGACGTCGAGCAGATCGCGCCCGCCGCGACGGCTCCCAAGCGCGTGAGTATGCTGCCATCCTCCGACAATCGCGCCGTAGGCTTCTCGGATCTCGAGATCCCCGATTATATGCGACAGAATACGGGGCTTGACGAGCTCGACCGCGTGCTTGGCGGCGGACTCGTGCACGGCTCGGTCGTCCTGCTCTCGGGTGAGCCGGGAATCGGTAAATCCACCCTGCTTATGCAGATCTGCGACGTGCTCGGCGCGCGCCACCGCGTGCTCTATATCTCGGGCGAGGAGTCGGGCGGTCAGCTCAAGCTCCGCGCAAAGCGCCTCGGCGTGGTCGGAAGCAATCTCTTTATCCTAACCGAGACCAATATGGAAAACGTCCTGCGCGAGATCGACAAGACCAAGCCCGATATGATCATCGTTGACTCCATTCAGACCATGTATTCCGCTGCCGTCAATTCCACCCCGGGCAGCATCACGCAGGTCAAGGAGACCGCGCTCTCCTTCATCAATAAGGCAAAATCCGACGGCATCTCGGTCATTATGGTCGGTCACGTCAACAAGGAAGGTAGCATTGCGGGTCCCAAGGTGCTCGAGCACATGGTGGATGCGGTGCTCTACTTTGAGGGCGAGCGTCAGCAGTCCTACCGCATCATCCGCGCCATCAAAAACCGCTACGGCTCCACCAACGAGATCGGCGTCTTTGAAATGAGCGACAAGGGACTCGTCGAGGTCACAAATCCCTCCGAAATGCTCCTCGCGGGCAGACCGCGCGGTATCTCGGGCAACTGTGCCGTCTGTACCCTCGAGGGCACGCGCCCACTCATCGCGGAGATCCAGGCACTCGTCACCCCAACGACCTTCCCCGCTCCCCGCCGTACCACAAACGGCATTGATTACAACCGTATGTGCCTCATCACCGCCGTCCTCGAAAAGCGCCTCGGACTGAAGTTCTATCAGCACGATATCTACCTCAACGTCATCGGCGGTCTCCGCATCGATGAGCCGGCCTCCGACGTCTCCGTCGCCCTCGCGCTCATCTCTTCCCTCACCGACCGTATCGTCCCCGATGACCTCATCGCCATCGGTGAGCTTGGTCTCGCAGGCGAGGTCCGTGCCGTCGCAAACCTCGAGCAGCGCGTCAAGGAAGCCGCCCACCTCGGCTTTACCAAAGCGATCGTTCCCTTCCGTAATATCGAAAAACGCTCCCTCTCCCTCGATTCTATCCAACTCTTCCCCATTCGCAGTATCTATGAGGCTTTGGATCTGTTGGGTAGGGATTAAAAGGATAGGATGTTGGGAAAGGGGGACTTCTTAAGGAGAAGTCCCCCTCTCCCAAGCCCTCACCCTTCAAGACCTTAACACAAAAAATACAAGCCCATATTCCCTTGGAACATGGGCTTGTATTTTTGGATCAGCCCCTCTCTTCGCGAGGGTCTGATCCGTATTGACACGAGCGGATTTTGCCCAAAGAAGAGACCCAAACGCTTTCGTTTGGGTCTCTTCTTTTGCTTGGTAAAAGGTTTGAGGGTGGGAGAGGTTTGGAGAGGGAGGGTGCTTTCCTGAAAAGCACCCTC
>JAFTJB010000055.1 GCA_017456625.1 Clostridia bacterium | reverse complement strand
ATATTGATATTGAAAAGGCGTTTGGCAAAGAGGAGCGAAATGCTGCTTCGTACAGCTCGTATGCCTATAATATCCACATCACTGTAGTAGAGATGATGCAGGTGATCGGCTGTGTGTACGATTGGTGCTATCCCCTCCTGACTGCGCGCGACAAAAAGCAGCTTGTTGGCGCCGCAACGTCAAAATGTGCCTCGAAAATGGAATTTCCCAAATATCCCCCCGACAAAACGGGTGGCATTACGGGACATCAGAGCGGTCCGACCTTTCTCGAGGGCTGGATGCCCTTTGTGCTTGCCATCTACGACGAATACCCCGAATATTACAACGTCATCTTTGATCTGATCGAGCACGTGGTCGTCCCCGGACAAAACCATCTCCTCAGCGCGGGCTATCACCTCCAAGGCGTTTCCTACGGTGCCTCGAGGCTTTCTTCCCTTTTGGCGGGAGAATGCTGGTATTCCTATATGTTCGACAACCGCGAGCATCTCTTTTCCGAAAAGGTGCATGACGTCATTCTTGCCTTTCTCAAGTCGATCCGTCCGGACGGTGAACCGATGCGCATCGGTGACGACTTTTTCCAAGGCAGACGCTTTTGCCATCTTATCGTGTGCGCGCTTTTGGGCAGCGGTCTGTATAAAGACCCGATCCTCAAGGGCTTTGCCGCAAAGGAAACCGATGATTTTTCTTTGTTTTGGCTTCACAAGCTCAATCCCATCGAGGTGCTGCTGTTCAACGACGCGCGTGTTCCAAAAGCACCTCTTGCCGATCTTCCGCTCGTCAGCTACTTTGGCAACCCCGCAGGCGTGATCCTTGCAAAGAGCGCGCACGACAGCAAAAACGCGGGCATGGTATACATGAAGATCGGCAGCTGCGGCTCCGCAAACCACGAGCACCGCGATTGCGGAGATTTTCAGATCTATTACAAGGGCATGCTCCTCGGCAGCTCGGGCACCTACTCGGGCTATGGCTGTGCGCATGACTACGGCTATTACAAACAGACAATATCAAAAAACAGTATCCTTGTCTACAATCCAAGCATGAAGGACAACGGGAAATGGAAATATTCCGGCGGTCAGAGGATTGACGCGGAGGCGGTCAAGGGACACATCAACAATCTCGAGGAGTGGAAGCAATCCCCCAACTACAACCATGCGCGCCTCCTCTACGGTGGCTACAAAACCGTCAAGAAGGAAGGCGGCAAGGAGGAATACCGCTATTCCTACATCGCGGGAGACATCACAAACGCCTACGACAGAGAGACCGTCAGCGAGGTCAAACGACATATGGTCTCCTTTATGACCGACAACAAGGTCAATCCCATGGTGTTTGTGATCTTCGATAAGATCACCTCGGTCGACGCGGGCTATAAAAAGTCCCTGCTCTTCCACACGCAAAATCAGCCCTTGACCAAAGAGGTCAACGGCAAGCCCTGCTCGGTGGTCACCAATCTGATGAGCCGACTCTACATCCAATCGCTCTTTACCGAGGTCGAACACACCTTTGTGGGCGGCAAGGATCGGGAATGCTGGGTAGTCGATCAGAACGTCCCCTTCGACTTTCCCGGTCGCGTTGAGGGCGCACTCGTTGCCTACAATGCCGAGAGCGGATTTGGAAGGATCGAGATCTCCCCGAAGGAGGCATCCAAGGAGAACACCTTCCTCACGGTCATGTACGTAGGACCTCACACCGATTGTTCCCCCTATCTCAACCTTGACACAAACATTCTCCAGCCCTACCGTGAGGCAATCGCGCTGGAGAGCGATACAGTGCTTGGCACTGCCATTCTCGATCATGCCGTCATCTTTGCAAAAAACGGTGAGTATATCACGAATGATTTCTCTGTCGAGATCCCCACAAACACCAAAAAGTGCTTGGTATTCGGTCTTTGCGCAGGCAAATGGCAGACTGCCGACGGCAAGAAATATACCGTCTCCAAAAATGAAGCGATGGCGGAGATCGAGACCGATGGACAAAGCAAGCTGCAAATGCATTTTGTAAAACAAGAGGTATCAAATGGCTAAATTTGTAACGCTCGGCGCACTTACCCTGCGAGAGCCCGAATTCGGAGATCTGCCGAAGGATTTCTCGGTGTATGAAAAAGAGATCAAAAATCATATTCGAAAGCACCTCGACACGGTGCTCCCCGACGAGCCCGATCTGATCGTTTTTCCCGAATGCTCCTCCCGCTACAAGCTCGGAGGTAAGAAGGATCCCGCGGTTTTGAAGCAATATTATCGCTATCTGGAAGATCGCATTGAGGAATTTTTGCGCCCGATCGCGATCAATAACCACGTCAATATTGCATATAGCGCCATCCGATATGCCGCACCCGAAACGGAAAAGCCCTTTCGCAATTCCACCACCTACATCGGCAGAGACGGAAGAATATGCGGGATATATGACAAAAATCATCTCGTCCCTCACGAAAACGAGCTTACCGACATCGGCTACGGCACCAAGGCAGAGCTGATCTCCCTTGACATCGGTCGGGTCGCGTCGGCGATCTGCTTCGATCTCAACTTTGACGAGCTACTGCAAAGATACGCGCCTCAAAAGCCCGATCTCACCGTTTTTTCCTCTATGTATCACGGTGGGCTGCGACAGGCGCAATGGGCTTATACCACGCAGAGCTATTTTGTGGGTGCGATCGGCAAGGAGCCCGGCTCAATTCTCAATCCCTGCGGCGAGGTCATTGCCACAAGCGGCAACTACGTTGACAAAGTCAGCGCAACGGTCAATCTCGATTGCAAGCTCTGCCATTTAGACGAAAACAGCGCGAAATTTGCATCGGCAAAGGCAAAATACAAGAGTGCCCTGACCGTGCACGTCCCCGCCTACATCGGTGTTGCTCTGCTTTCCTGCAATTGCGACGGTCTCACGGTCGACGATATCATTCGTGAGTTTGAAATCGAAACGCTCGACGAATACTTCGACCGATGCCGCGCGCACCGCACGAGTCACCTATCTTAACCGAAAAAAAAACAGATGCTCCAAACGGAGCATCTGCAATTCAAGCGTCAAATTTATCCTTATATTCCAACGGAGTCAGCCCGACTCTTTGCTTGAAGAGCTTACAGAAATAGGAGGGCGAGCAGAAATCCAGCGAGACAGCGATCTCCTGCACGCTCTTCGGCGGCTTATCGAGCAGCATCTCCTTCGCCATTTCGATCTTACGGTCCAATATGTAATCACGCGGAGAACGCGCGTAATATTTGATGAACAGCCGCCGCAAATGCGCGGGAGAATACCCCGAAACGCGGCACAGATCCTCCTCCTTGATCGTTTTTTGACAATTGAGGTTGATGTACTCCGCGGCGGATTGGATTTGATAGACCGCCGAGTAATCCCGCGTGCCCTTGAGCGTTTTGGATGCAAGCTGATAGACAAGCTTCATAAAGTAGGTGTAAAGTCTGAGGCGCGCGAGCGGATATGCCGAGTGGTGCGCCTCGTAAATGTCGGAGGAAAGCTTCTTGGCATCCGCACCTCGGACGAGCGTGGCAATCTCCAGATCAAAGCTCTCGTCGTAATAAAAGGAGATAAAATCATGGCAGTTCCCCTCGGGCTCCCGACTGCCAAGCACCGCCTTGTCACAGCTTCGCAAAAACAGCACATCCCCCTCGCGCGCCGTCAATTCTCGCCCGTCGTCAAGACGCGCATACAGTTCTCCGCGCGTGACCAGATAAAAGCAAGCGTACGCACAGTCGCTGCGCCATTCCCATGCCTCCGTGTTGTTATAGCTACCAATGCTTTTAAAGCCGTAAAACGGATACGATTCAAAGAAATCCTGATTTTTCAGCTGCGTTGTCATGGCACGGCACCTCCCTTCATTCTCCACCCCAATTGTAACACCCTTGCGCTCAATTGTCAATAAAAGAGCGAAAAATGATACAATTTTATTTCTTCCAAACAGGAGTCGTTATGAAAGCACTTGTTTCCATTCCGAAAGGAACTGTTTTTGACACCTTTTTTACCCCCGAAAATATACGTCTTGCCGAGGAGCTTGGCGAGCTCCTGTGGCACAACGGTACCGAACAAATGACGGAATCCGAGCTTGCACAGCGCATTGGAGACTGCGATACCTACGTCACGCTCTGGAAATCCCCCGCTTTGACGGCATCTGTTCTCGACTGTGCGCCCAATCTCAAGCTTCTCGTTCATCTTGGCTCGACCGTCGTCCCCTTTGTAAGTGACGAGATGTGGAAGCGCGGGATCCGTGTGATCAGCGGTTTTGATTACTTTGCGGAATCCACCGCCGAAGGAGCGATTGCTTACATACTCGCGGCGCAAAGACGCATCCCGTATTACAATCAGCGCCTCTGCAAGGAGGGCGTTTGGAAATCCCCCGACGACTACACCGACGGATTGATCCGCAAAACCGTTGGAATTGTCGGTTACGGCGGTGTTGGACGGTACGTTGCAAAAATGCTCTCCGCCTTCCGCATCAAGCTCAAGGTGTATGACATTCGCGAGATCTCTGCGGCGGAAAAGGCGCAATATGGGATCGAGCAATGCTCCCTTGAGGCGCTTTTCTCCTCCTCCGATATCATCAGCCTGCATCTGCCCTACAATCCAAGCACCCATCATCTGATCGACGACCGTCTGCTCTCCATGATCAAGAAAAACGCACTTCTGGTCAACACCGCTCGCGGATCGATCATCGATCAAGCGGCAATGACAAAGCATCTTGTAAACGGTGATTTCCGTGCCGCGCTTGACGTCCTGGAGGAGGAGCCTATCTCTCCCGCCGATCCGTTGGTTGGGCTTGAAAACGTGCTTCTAACCCCGCATCAAGCAGGTCCAACCTTCAATCTCCGACCCATCATTACGGAGGAGCTTTTGCGCGAAGCGGCTGATTTCATCGATCGCGATCTCCCCCTAAAAAACGAGATCCAAAAAGAATACGTCGCACAAATGTCAAGGCACTGAAGGAGAAAACGAAATGGAAATGACAACCCTCTATCAAAAAATCGAACAGTATCTTTGCCTGCACGCAGATGAGATCGTCCGGATCGGCGAGGCAGTGCTCGACACTCCCGAATTGGGTTACCGGGAGGAAAAGACCTCCGCGTACGTGCGTAAGACACTTCGCAAATTGGGTATCGATTACACCTATCCGCACGCGCTCACCGGTGTAAAAGCAACCTTAAAGGGCAGAAAAAGTCTCTTTAACGTCTGTATCATCGGTGAAATGGACGCGGTCAAATGCGCCGGACACGCGCACGAGGGAGATTTGTCGGCGGCACACGCCTGCGGTCACCACGCACAGATCGCCGCAATGCTCGGTTCCGCAATCGTGCTCAAAAACAGCGGCATCATGGAGGAGCTGGACGGCGACGTGACCCTCATGGCTGTTCCTGCGGAGGAATTCATCGAGCTCGGATACCGCAACGAACTGAAAAAGAAAGGCAAGATCAACCACTTTGGCGGCAAGCAGCAATTGATCCTGGAGGGCGCGTTTGACGACGTGGACGTCGCCATGATGATCCACGCGCAGGGAGACGAGCCGAACGCAAGGCTCTACGTCCGTGGCACAAACCTTGGCTTTGTCGCACAAACCATTACCTTTACAGGCAAAGCTGTCCACGGCAGCACCCCCTACGACGGTGTCAACGCGCTTAACGCGGCGGCACTCTCCATTCTCGGCATTCACGCCAACAGAGAGACCTTTCGCGAGGAGGAAAAGATCCGTATCCATCCCATCGTTACCAAGGGCGGCGACGTAGTCAATTCCGTACCCGACGAGGTTTGTGTTGAAACCTACGTGCGCGGCGCAACGCTTGATGCGATCAAAAAAGGCTCCGCGGTCGTCGAGCGTGCCGTTGACGGTGCCTGCCGCATGATCGGCGCGAACTACAAGATCGATAGCATTCCCGGCTACCTCCCCCTCACCGAAAGCCGCGCACTCTCGGAGGTGCTCGAGGCAGTATCGGAAAGCGTGCTTGGCAAGGATCAAATCGTTTACGGAGAGCCTATCACAGGATCGTCGGACATTGGAGATCTGAGTCATCTCATTCCCACCGTCCAGCCCTCTATCGGCGGATTTTCGGGAGCGCTTCACAGCCGCGAGTTCACAGCATCCGATCCCTCTGCAGCATATCTCAAGGCGACCGAGATCCTTGTAAAGACCACCGCCGAGCTTTTGTATGACAACGCGAAAAAGGCGGCACACGTAAAGGCAACCTTTCAACCCAAGCTGACCAAAGCCGAATACATCAAATACTTAAACGAAAGGGAATAAATCGATCATGTGGAATGAAGAAAAATTAAACGAGCTTTTGACAACTCCCTCCGATGCACTTGTGGAGGATATGAAAAAGATCAAGGGCGACATCATGGTACTCGGCGCAGGTGGCAAAATGGGACCTACGCTTTGCGTGCTCGCCAAAAACGCCATCAAAAAGGCAGGTATTGACAAAAGAGTCATTGCCGTCTCAAGAGGCAGTGACCCGATCGCGACACAGCTCATGCTCGATCACGGCGTTGAGGTGATCGCGATGGATCTTTTAAATAAGGATCAGCTCTATTCCCTGCCCGACGTTCAAAACGTCATCTACATGGCGGGCAAAAAATTCGGTACCGACGGAAACGAATGGCAAACATGGGCAATGAACGCAACCCTCCCCGCCTTTGTCGCGGATAAATTCAAGGGTTCCAACATCGTGGTCTTCTCCTCGGGCAACGTCTATCCCTTAGTCAAGCTTTCCGACGGCGGCTGCACCGAAGAGGACCGTGCAATGCCCATCGGAGAATACGCCATGAGCTGTCTCGCGCGCGAGCGTGCCTTTGAGTACGCGGCAAACGCCTTTGGAACGAAGGTGTTTATCTACCGACTGAATTTTGCGGTGGATCTGCGCTACGGCGTTCTGTTTGATCTCGCAAGCAAGCTCCAACGCGGTGAGCCGATCAGCCTTACCACTCCCTGCTTCAATTTCATTTGGCAAGGAAGTGCCAACGAGATCGCCCTGCGCGGTCTGTTGCACGCGGAGTCCCCCGCAAGGGTCATGAACGTCACGGGCCCCGAGACCGTTTCGATCAAAAAAGCGGCATTGGAGCTTGGAGGATATCTTGGTATCGATCCGATCTTTGAGGGCGAGTCCGGAACCGACGCATACCTCAACGATGCCTCCCTTGCCATGGAGGCCTTCGGCTATCCCGCAGTATCTGCAAAAACGCTGATCCGTTGGCAAGCGGAATACATTATGGACGGCGGAAGAACACTGGATAAGCCTACACACTTTGAGGAAAGAAAGGGTAGCTACTGATGAACAGACATGAGATCGCTCTTCAAAAATTAAAAAACGGAACGGTGATCCCCGCAACACCGCTCGCACTCGACGAAAACAGACAGTTTGACCGCAAGGGTCAGCGCCTATTGATGAATTATTATCTCAACTGCGGTGTCGGAGGCATTGCGACCGCAGTACATACCACACAATTTGAGATCCGCAAGCCCGAGATCGCACTCTTTGAGCCGATCCTTTCGACCGTATCCGAGGAGATCGACCGCTTTGAGAAAAAGAACAACACCGTCATCGTCAAGGTCGCGGGTGTTTGCGGCAAGATCGAGCAGGCGGTCGCAGAGGCAAGCTTGGCAAAGAAGTATGGCTTCGATGCGGTTCTGCTCAGCCCGGGGGGCTTGAACGACATGACCGAGGATTACATGATCGAACGCACGAAAGCGGTTGCCGAGATCATGCCCGTGATCGGCTTCTATCTCCAAACGGCTTGCAGCGGCAGACAGTTTACCTACAATTATTGGGAGCGTCTGTGTGCGATCCCGAACGTTATCGCGATCAAATGCGCGTCCTTCAATCGCTATACCACGCTTGACGTCGTCAGAGCCGCAGCCCTTTCGGAGAGAAACGAGGAGATCACGCTCTACACGGGCAACGATGACAACATCGTGATCGATCTCTTGACAAAATACAAATTTGAGAAAAACGGCAAGACCGTTGTAAAGGGCTTTGAGGGCGGCTTGCTCGGTCATTGGTCGGTGTGGACCAAGAGGGCTGTTGAGATGTTCGAGAAGATCAAAATCGAGAAGGAAAAGGACACGATCTCAACCGAAATGCTCACGCTTGCCGCAGAGGTGACCGATACCAACAGCGCATTCTTTGATACCGCGCACAATTTCAGCGGATGCATCGCAGGACTTCATGAGATCCTCCGCCGTCAAGGACTGATGAGCAACATCCATTGCCTCAACCCCGAGGAGGGGCTTTCCGAGGGACAGCTTGAGGAGCTGGATCGGATCCAACGCACGTATCCGCACCTCAACGACGATGCGTTCATCAAGGAGCACCTTGCAGAGTGGAAGGCGAATATTCAATAACATCCAATCCGCGCCTTAAAAATGAATACTCTTGACAAATTTGGGATATGGTGCTATAACAAATAAAAAAGTCCTCATTGGCACTTCGGTGCTTACGGCGGCAAGTAAAGTCCGTCGGGTGAGGACTCT
>JAFTJB010000054.1 GCA_017456625.1 Clostridia bacterium | reverse complement strand
CAGGATCAAACTCTCGAAATCATCTCTATTAAAACACAATGCGGTGATCTAATCTTGCTTTCGAGTTTTTCTCTTAGCTTCTTTTACTTTTGTTTGAGTAGTATTCTCTTTTGAATTGAGTTCGTTCGCACATACTCGTTCTTCTCAGAACGTATGCTTTGTACTTCTCTCTTGTTGTTCAATTTTCAAGGATCATTTTCGCCCGCCTTCTTGCGGCCGACTTTCTTATTATAGCACTTTTCAAATCTCTTGTCAAGTACTTTTTTAAATTTCTTTAAAAATTTTTTCGACATTTTTTTGATCCGCGCAAAAGCCATCCGCTTTTGGACAGCTTGCCTATTCTATCACTTCTCATCTCATTTGTCAACCCCTTTTTTGAAAAAAATTTACTTTTTTGTATATTTTACTTTTTCCTCCCGATACTAAATAAAAACACCATGGAGAGAACGCTATGCAAACCATCCTTTTTCGCACGCTATTCATCTATCTCATTCTGTTTCTGATTCTTCGGCTGATGGGCAAGCGCCAGATCGGAGAATTGGAGATCACGGATCTCGTCACCACACTCCTGCTCTCCGAGATCGCCTCTCTCCCCATCACCAATCAGGAGCTCCCGATCTCCTACGCGATCATCCCCATGGTAACATTGTTGTTTTTGGAGGTGACCTCCTCGGTCGTCCTCATTCGCTTTCCAAGGCTCAAGTTTCTCGTCTCGGCGCGACCGACCGTGATCATCGAAAAGGGAGAACTGCGTCAAGCAGCATTGCGCGCATTGCGGATCTCTATGGACGAGTTGGTAAGCGAGCTGCGCCAACAGGGCTACACCTCCCTCGAACAGATCGATTGCGCCATCGTGGAAAAAAACGGCAAGCTCACGCTTCTCCCCAAGTCTGCCTACGCGCCCCCCACCGCCGCCGACCTAAATCTCTCTCTACCGCCGACCGCCTTGATGCACATTGTATATAACAACGGTGCGATTAGTCAAACAGGACTCTCTCTCATTGGCAAGAACGAAAGCTGGCTACGAGAGGAGATGAAACAACAAGGCATCGAAGAATCTCACGTCTTTTGTATCACCGCGGATGCCAACGGAAAGCTCTACGTAATTCCAAAGGAGGAAACGGCATGAGATCCTTTTTTTTGACTCTTGTGCTCTTCGTTTTAATGATCGCTGCGATCCTGTGTAACGCCTTATATATTAAAAGGATAGCAACCGAGCTGACCGCGCGTCTTGACACGCTTCCCGATGCACGAGATGCAGGCTGCGCAGAGGCAGCACGGGAGCTCTCGGCATTTTGGGAAGACGCCGCCCCGCTGGTCGGTCTCTCGGTCAGTTATCCAATCGTAGACTATATGAGCGAGCAAGCTGCATTGCTGGTCACTTCCGCCGAGTGCGGAGACCTCTACGGCTTTCGCGCCGCACGCGCACTTCTTTACGATACGGTCAAGGATATGAAGCGATTGGAATAAACAGAAACGGTCCTTTTTCAAGGGGGACCGTTTTTTTCATTCTTTACAGAGCAACGGACCCCCCTATATAATATGCAAAGGATAGATTATCCGTCTCCTTTTGCAATTCGACGGTTGATTTGGCAAAAACGCACGCATTTAAAAATATAAAAAATAGCTAAATTATCCATTTTATCCGTGTAAATGACCAAATCGCCCATTTACAAGCATTTTCGATTTATGATATAATAAAATCGGATCGAATAATACACTAAGAAAGGAAGGATGAAATGAAAAAGCACTATACCCCCACAACGGTTGAAGTTATCAAGTTGTCCTCCGCGGACGTCCTGACCGCTTCATCGCTCCAACCCGACAATCCCCCCATAACAACGGTCCCTCCCGTTCCGAGCATTCCCGTCGCACCGGACGATCCCGACCTTCTCGAGCCCATGCTGTAAAAAACAAAACAAAAAAAGGAGAACACAGATGAGAAAGCGCTTATTGATTTCGCTGTTGCTCGCCACCGTTCTGATGGTCAGCATCCCTGCGGCAGTATTTGCTACCAACAGCAACGCTGCCCCCGTTCTTGGCATTGAGAGCAAGAATCTCTCGCTCAAGGACAACGTACAGCCCGTTTTTGACGTTTATTATGAAAACGTTGAAGCAGCAAACGTCAAACTTCTCGTTTGGACTGCGCCACAGACTGCTTATATCGCAGGCACCGAGAGTGTCGCACTCACCCCTTACACGGTAGATGCCGACACGCTCCGCTTTTATTACACCGATCTCACCGCAAAGCAGATGACGGACGATCTCTACGTCCGCGTTTACGCAGAGAAGGGTGGCGAGGCCCATTACAGTGACCTCGTAAAGTTCAGCGTTTTGGAATACGCTTACACCAAGCTCGGCTACATCGGCAATGACGCAACCACCGATACCGATCTTCAGCTTCTCCTTGGCGAGATGCTCGAATACGGTACCGCCGCTCAGAAATATTTTGATTACAAGGCTGATCGCCCCGCGACCGCAGACTTCCTCTACGTAACCGTCAACGGCACCACGCTTCCCGACGGAACGAACGCGGGCTTCTACCTCAAGGATGACACCATCGCCCTGTCCGCTCCCGCACAGGATCCCGATGGCAAGCCCTTCTCCGCGTGGATGGCAAACGGCGCAAAGGTCGGCTCCACCGCAGCCCTCACCTACACCGTCACAGGCAATGAGAACATCACCCTCACCCCCGTATACGGCTCTCTCGTATCCGTCAGCGTGAAGAACGGTGCGACTGCCGACGGTGAGACCTCCATTGACGCGCTCGTCGGCTCCCAACTCACGCTCAAGGCGGCAAAGGGTCCCAATGGCTTTGTATTCAAGCACTGGAAGGATGCAAGCGGCACCGTTGTCGGTACCGAGCGCACCTCCACCGTCACCGTTACCGGTGAGACCACCTACAAGGCATATTACGAGCTCGGCTTCGGCGACGTTGTCGGAACGCGCGTTTACAACGACATTACAATGTGGGAGCAGGGCGGTATCCACGGCAAGCTCACCTCCTGGAACCCCACCACGGATACCGGACGCGTATCCTTCAAGACTCCGATCCTCATTCCCGCAGGCTCGACCTTCCAGATCGTAATGCCTCCGGAATTCTCCGATCCCGAGGATTGTCCCTTTGCCAAGGATACCAATGATAGCACCAATCCCTGCTCCGGCGGATGCGCTTTCTCGGCTTGTCCCATGATCCTGACCGCAAAGACCCCCGAGGAGACCGACATCATTTCCGGATACACCGTCCAGGCACTCGATTGGAAGAACCACTCCTTCTCCTATACGGCAATCGAGGACACCTTGATGATGATAACCGTCAAGTCCGCCAACCACGCTGCCACCAATCCCATTACCGTTGCAAATCACGCAGATACGATCCTCGGCTTCGTCATCACCCTTATTGACGACGAGACCGATATTGCCGCGGGCACCTACTGGCAGGCAGAGCTGACCGACGGTATTGCAAAGATCGAGGCAAACCGTGAGACGCTCGGCACCGAGGGGCTCTCCGAGTTCTTCTATCTCGCAGATAGCCACTGGCCCGACAACGCAGGCTATTCTCCCGCACTCGTTACCTACATCGCCGAGAAGGTTGGCACGCACAACGTAATCTTCGGCGGTGACATCATCAGACGCTATAACGCAGTCAAGCAGAACGCGATCGATCATGAGATCAATGCATTCTACAACGCATTCGAAAACTACGCCGAGGTCGGTGAGCAGCTCAAGATCTTCACCACGCTCGGCAACCACGACCGTAACGGCTCCTCCAACTGCCCCGACGTTGCGCTCCGTCTCACCGAGCAGGAGGCATACGATCTCTACATGAAGCGTGTCGAGAAATTCGGTACGACCGTTCCCGGTGACCCTAGCAAGAGCTACTACGACGACACCGCTAACAAGGTTCGTTACGTACAGTTCTACTTTGCAGGTAGCCAGCACGGCATGATCGAGGACGGATACGTCGACTCCAGTCTTGCATGGGCATCCGAGCGCATCAAGGAGCTTGATGCGGATTGGACCGTTGTTCTTATCACGCACGGTATCTTCTGCTCCTCCGAGGGCAATGCAAACGAGTACACCGATAAGGACTACGAGGTTGTTAAGAAGATCCTCGCGCTTCAGGGCGAGGCTGATGCTGAGATCGCGATCTGGATCAACGGTCACGTACACGAGGACCGCAACGTTATCGCAAAGGATAGCGCAGGCAACAAGATTCGCATCGTCTCTCTCAACTGTGACGCATTCGGCAACTCCAACTCCGCAACCAGCTATAAGATGGCTCCCGGTAGCATCATGGAGCAGAGCTTTAGCTTCATTCAAGTCGATACCAAGTCCCAGATGATCTATCTCACCCGCTTCGGTGCAGGTGGTGATCTGATATACGGCTACGGTGATAACATTGGCACCTCCACTTCTCTCGATATTGACTCCAAGAACTTTGACACCACTACCGTCAGAGTCCACAACGGTACCACCGACGGCAAGAGCTACGCAACCGTAGAGCTTGATACCGAGATCACGCTCACGGCGATCGAGATCTCCGGTCACACCTTCTCTCACTGGGTCGATAAGACCGGCACGACCGTTGCGACCACCGCAACCGCAAAGGTATTTGTCTCCGAGGCAAACACCTACCGTGCAATGTACACCGCTAACGAAGGTTACAAGAACGTTGCAAACGATTGGATCAACGGCTCCTATAACGGCTCCATGTCCGATTGGGCGGGAGAGAGCCACACGGTAACCAAGCCTACCCGTCTGACCTCGAATGTCTTCACAGTCAAGGCAGGCGAGACCATCACCGTTACCTGCCCTGCCAACGTCACAATGACCAATGGCAGTTCCAGCGCATTGATGGTGGCTTACACCACGCTGACTCCTGTCGCAGGAAGCAACACGGGTGATTTCTACACCGACTACACGACCGCAGGAAAAGCAAACTGGAAGAAGTCCTACACCAACAATACGGATAAGGACGTTCTGATCGTCTTCATGCTCAAGCCCAACGACGGCAACGGCGGCTTGAATATGTCCAACCCTGTTCTCCAGGAAGTTTCCATCGCGATCACGAAATAATCTTATTTCAAATTCACGGAGTCCTCTCAACCGAGAGGGCTCCTCTTTATATACTATTTTAGGAAGAAAATTGTAAAAAATCCCTTTGAAGCCTTTACTTGCCCGCGTTTTTATGATATACTGATTTAAAGAATATTTTTTAGAGGTATACACTATGAAGATCCATACATTAGGCACGGGTCATGGTAACTCCACCTTCAGCCGCTTCAATTCCTCCACGCTCTATGAGTGTGAGGACGGTAAGCTCTATCTGATCGACGCAGGCGCCCCCGTAGAGGCACTCATCCGCCGAAAGGGCTTTGAGATCAAGAACGTCCGCGCCGCATTCGTCACGCATATGCACGACGATCACGCAGGCGGACTGACGGGGCTGATGAAGCAGATCATCAAATACCCCGCAGGACGTGAGTTCCCATTCACCCTCCATCTTCCCGAGGCAAACGCGATCCCCGCGCTTCAGGGTTGGTTCCTTGCCGTACACGAGAACGCGCATAATCCGCTCCTGGAATACAAGGCAACCGACGACGGAGACGTCTATGAGGACGAAAACATCAAGGTCAGCGCGATCCGCACAGCGCATCTGCGCACCAAGGGGCGTACAGAGGGAGATCCCTGCAGCTTTGCCTACGTTCTCTATTTCAAAAGAGAAAATCTGACCGTTCTGCACACGGGAGACCTCTGCCGAGACTTTTCGGATTTCCCGAAGATCGCCATGGAGCAGCATTTTGACGTTTGTCTGTGCGAGGCGACCCACTACAAGCCCGAGGACTCTACCGCGTACTTTATGAAATCGAAATTCGACCGTCTCATCTTCATTCATATCGGCGACCGCTGGCACAATCTCGTCCGTGACCGCTGGAACGTGGAGCGCGGCGAGGCGGCACTCCTTGAGACCTGCAAGGACTTCCCCTACCCCGTTGCCATCGCGCACGACGGTGACACGTTTTGGTTTTAATACGATCAAGAAAGGATTACATCTATGAGAATTGAAAAGCTCTATCCCGAATGCAAGGACAACCTTTGGGGTGGCACCAAGCTCAAGGAGCGCTACGGAAAGATCACCGATGCCTCCCCCTGTGCCGAATCCTGGGAGCTCTCCTTCCACCCGGACGGACCCACTAAGCTTGAGAATGGCACGCACCTCTCACAAGCCGTCACCGCCAACGAGCTTGGCACCAATCTCTCGGGCTTCGACCGCTTCCCTATGCTCATCAAATTCATCGATGCGGCACAGGATCTCTCCATACAGGTCCATCCCTCCGACTCCTACGCGCTCAAGCACGAAAACAGCCTGGGAAAAACCGAAATGTGGTACGTCGTGGAGGCAGACGAGGGTGCCGGACTCTATCTCGGCTTTAAGAGCGCAGTCACACAGGAGGAATACGAGAGTGCGATCCGCGAAAAGCGACTGACCGACCTGCTCAACTTCTATCCCGTACACGCAGGCGACGTTTATTTCATTCCCTCGGGAACGATCCACGCGATTGCGAGCGGATGCTTGATCTGCGAGATCCAACAAAACAGCAATCTTACATATCGCGTTTACGATTACGGCAGAGTCGATAAAAACGGCAAGGAGCGTGAGCTCCACGTCGAGCAAGCACTCAAGGTCACCGATCTTTCCCCCTATGCGCCCGCTACGATCTCCGCGCGCACCGAAGAAGGCGAGTTGCTTGCCGCAAACAAGTATTTTACCGTCTCCCGTCTGGAGATCAACCAAAAAACAACGCTCCGCGGCGACCGCGCAAGCTTCCGTGCCCTTACCTGTGTACGCGGCAACGGTACGCTTTGCAAAAAGGATTTCAAGCAGGGAGATACCTACTTTCTCTCCGCGTGTGACGAGGAATACGAGCTGGACGGCGATATGACCGTGATCATCTCCTCTCTGCGCAAATATTACGTCGGTATCGATCTCGGCGGCACCTTTATCAAGGGCGGTATCGTAGATGACCTCGGTCGTCTGATCGTTTCGGACAAGATCCCCACCGAGCGCGAGGGAGGCGATCTCGCTGTGGCAAGAAACATCGCCAAGCTCACCAATTCGCTCCTGTCCTCACTCAATTTGACCGCAGAGGATGCGGTTGGTGTCGGCATCGGTGTTCCGGGTATGATCGACAGTGCCAACGGCGAGGTAGTCTATTCTAACAATCTCGGCTGGAAGAATTTTAAGATCGGCAAGACTGTAGAGGAGCTCACCTCCCTCCCCGTCAAGATCGCAAACGACGCAAACGTCGCGGCGTTGGGCGAGACCAAATTCGGCAGCGGAAGGAACTACCGCACAACGGTCATGCTTACACTCGGCACGGGTGTCGGCGGTGGTATCGTTTTGGACGGCAAGCTCTTTGAGGGCAACCGCTCGGCGGGCGCAGAGCTCGGTCACTCGGTCATCTGCATGGGTGGAGAGAGATGCACCTGCGGAAGACGCGGCTGTCTTGAAGCTTATGCCTCCGCAACCGGACTGATCCGCGATACCAAGCGTGCAATGGAGGCAGACAAAGCAAGTAAAATGTGGGAGATCGGCGCACTCGATGCCGTAGATGGCTCGACCGCGTTCCGCTATTCCGACGTTGACGCAAGTGCAAAGCGCGTAGTCGATTCTTATATCGCGGCACTCGCGTGCGGCATCACCAATCTCGCAAACGAGCTCCGTCCCGAGGCGATCCTGCTCGGTGGCGGTGTATGCGCAGAGGGCGAGCGATTGACCAAGCCCCTGCAGTCACTTGTAAATGAAGAGATTTTCGCCGGCTCCGACGGTCCCGCAGTGCCCGTTCTCACCGCCGCGCTCGGCAACCGTGCAGGTATTCTCGGTGCCGCGGCACTACTGTTAGATCAATAAGAAGGGAGATCCATCATGGAATTTTCTATTAACCATCCAATTCTTTACGTCATCGCGGGTGTGATCATCGCTGCGGTGCTGGCGCAGTCCTTCTTCTTCCTCTTCCGTGCAATGAAGCGCGCGAAGGAGCTTGGGATGGACGGCGGCATCATCAAAAAGACCATCACCTCCTCCGCGATCTTCACCATTGCTCCCGCCGTTTCCATCCTGGTCGGCGTAGTCATTCTTTCCAAGCAGCTCGGAGTCGCGCTTCCTTGGCTCCGTCTCTCGGTGGTCGGCTCACTCAGCTATGAAACCGTTGCTTCGCAAACCACCATCGATCAGCTCAATCTCCCCGCAGGGCAGGCACTGAACAATGACTCCGATTACGTCACCGACCTTTGGGTCATGACCGTCGGTATCGCCATCGGTCTTTTACTCGTCCCGCTCTGCGCCAAGCGCATTCAGAAGGGACTTAAGAAAATGGAGAAAAAGGACTCCCGTTGGGGCGAGATCTTCAACAACGCCATGTTCCTCGGTATGATTTCCGCATTCCTCGGCTACGTATTCTGCGACGTTTCCACGATCTTCTCGGGTGACACCTCGGGACTGATCCCCGTTTGTGTCATGGCGGTCTCTGCAATTCTCATGCTCGTCTGCGGACTGATCTCCCAAAAATGCAAGATCCGCTGGATCACCGATTACGCACTTCCCATCAGCCTCATCGGCGGCATGGCAGCAGCCATCCCGATCACGGGCTGGTTAGCATAAAGAAAGGAGAGAGAATATCATGAAAAAGACAAACAAACAGCCCATGAGCTATCTCGACGGCACGCACTATTGGGGTCGTGTGTGGGGTCTCTCCCTTTTCGCTTTGATCCTGCTTTTTCCCATTGCGATCTGCTTGATCTTCAACGTCCTGCCGCAATGGAACGCGCTTTTCAAGGGACTTCTCGCCATCCTTCCCATGTATTGGGCGGTCGGCATTGTAGAGATGTTTACCTACGTCCCCATGCTTGGCGCAGGCGGCGCGTACCTCTCCTTTGTCACGGGTAACATCTCCAATCTCAAGCTCCCCTGCGCATTGGATGCCATGGAGCGAGCAAACGTCAAGCCCAGCCAAGAGGAGGGAGAGATCATTTCCACTATCTCCATCGCAGTATCAAGCATTGTGACCACCGTGATCATCATTCTCGGTGTCATTCTGATCGTACCGCTCACGCCCCTGCTCGAGGCTCCGATCCTCACTCCCGCGTTTGATATGATCCTGCCCGCGCTCTTCGGCGGACTTGCTGTCGTATTCATCTCCAAGAACGCAAAGCTCTCCATTGCACCTATTATCCTCATGCTCGCGCTCTTCATCTTTGTCCCCGCTCTCAACGCAAGCACGGTCGGTATTATGGTCCCCGTCGGTGTCGTATTCACGGTTGCCGTCGCGCGTATCCTTTATAACCGCGGAAAGCTGTAAGAGGTGACGATATGCCCGTACTGTATTGTATTTTGGCGCTTCTTGCGCTCTTTGTCGGAATTATTCTCATCCGCACGATCAACTTCAAGCCGCACAAGCAGCCCACGGTGATCGATGCGGAGGAGGTATTCGACCGTGACCGCGCGGTCTCCAATCTACAGACCCTGGTTCGCTACAAAACCGTCTCCTACCGTGATCCCTCCTTGGAGGACGATGCGGAATTTGAAGGTCTGATCGCCGCTCTGCCGTCTCTCTATCCAAACGTAGCCGCACTTTGTGAGCTGACGCGCATTGACGGCCGCGGCTTGCTCTACCGCTGGAAAGGAAAAAGCTCTCTCGAGCCAACCGTACTCATGGCGCACTACGACGTTGTTCCCGTCAATGAGGAGGCTTGGGAAAAGCCTCCGTTTGAGGCAATTCTCGAGGATGGCGTGCTTTGGGGGCGCGGAACACTTGACACAAAGGTCACGATCAACGGTGTGCTCTTTGCCGCAGATACACTGATCTCCCAAGGCTTTGTACCCGAAAACGACATTTACTTCGCGTTCTCGGGCGGCGAGGAGGTCAACGGACCGGGCGCGCCCAATATCGTCTCTTACTTTGAGCAAAACGGCATCAAGCCAGCGCTCGTAGTCGATGAGGGTGGAGCTGTTGTGGAAAACGTATTTCCCGGTGTAGCCCTGCCCTGTGGCATGATTGGAATTGCCGAAAAGGGTATGATGGACGTTTCCTACAAGACGAAATCGGCAGGCGGTCACGCCTCCGCGCCCAAGCCGCACACCCCTGTTGGAATCCTCTCCGAGGCATGCTGCAAAATTGAAAATCATCCCTTTCCCTCGCACCTCTCCGCACCCGTCGCAAAGATGTTTGACACGCTTGGCAGACACTCCAATTTCGTCTATCGCATGATCTTTGCCAATCTCTGGTGCTTCTCTCCCCTGCTCGATATGATCTGCAAAAAGAGCGGTGGAGAGCTCAACGCGCTCATGCGCACCACGGTCGCTTTTACGCAGATGAAGGGGAGCACCGCCTCCAACGTCATTCCCCCCGAGGCGGAGATGGTATCCAACATCCGTCTCAATCCCTTCGACTCGATCGAAAGCGCGACCGCATATCTGAAAAAGACGGTCAACAACGAGAACGTGGACGTATCCGTCATTTACGGCATGGAGCCCAGCCCCATCTCCGAGACCGATTGCCCCGCATGGGACAAGGTCGCAACAGCGGTGGCATCCACCTGGAAGGGCTGTATCGTTTCGCCCTATCTCATGATGCAATGCTCCGACTCGCGCCACTACGGTAAGATCTCCAATCATGTCTATCGCTTCTCCGCGATGGATCTGACAAGTGCCGAGCGAGCAACCATTCACGGCAACAACGAGCGCATCCGCATTGAAACCGCCTGCAATGCCTGCGAATTCTATATTCGCCTGATGAAGCTTTGTTAAGAGTGGATAAACCAATGGAGAGGGAGGGAACTTCTTGCAAGAAGTTCCCTCCCTCTCCATACCTCTCCCACCCTCAAGAAATCTTATCAGCACAGCAGTCACCCCATCCATAGAATGGAGTGACTGCTGTCTCAAAGCCTCTCTCTGCGAGAGAGGCTTTGACGAAAAGGCATAGATACCCATTGGTATCTATGCCTGTTCGCGTTGAAGGTTCTGGAGGAGGAGAGTTTGAGAGGAGGAACCTCTTGCAAGAGGCTTCCTCCTCTCAAATTTTTCCTTCATCAGTATTTTTCTATCAAAGTATATTCTCCACTTCGCAGTACGTCAGTCAGATCCTTGGGGGTCTTGATGAGCTTTGGCGTTTCGATGCCGCCAACGGCAAAGCGGTGCTTGCCTCCGTGGTAATCCGAGCCCGAGGTGATCGGCTTTCCGTAATGCTCTGCGAAGGTCTTCGCCATTTGGTTACGGAAGCGCGAATTTCCGCCGTTAAAGCCCTCCAGACCGAAGAGCGGCGTCGGGACTCTCACCGTCATATCGTTACGGAAGGGATGCGCCTGTACGACACAAGCGTTTTTGGGCAACGCGTTGACAAGCCATTCCACGCTTCCAAGCTCGGAGAGCGGTGGTGAATCATAGAAAAACTGCTCATCCACGCCATAGATCAAATAATCGTTTTTCGTATCCTTAAAGCGGACCTCCGCACCGGGAAGCACGACAAAGCCAAGCCTTTCGCCCTCCTCACGCGCAGCATAGTAGCCCTTGAGCCAACGGTGGATATACTCCTTGCGGCTCATGCCCTTCAATTCGTCCGCAAACCACTCGTCAAAAATATCAAAATAATGATCGGTCACGACCATACCCGCATAGCCCGCCTCGTGGTATCGGCGCACGAGCTCCGCCGCCGGCATTGCCGCAGCCTTATCACATTCCGCGGTATGAATATGCAATTCATATCGATTCATTACCATTCACCTCATTTTTGCAAAGCAAGATATTCGAAATATCGCAACCAATCCTCACGGCCGAAATAATGCAGACCCGCACGGAGATGGTAGCCGATCTTCCCTTCATGAAAGCGATCTCCCACCCTTGGCAATTCTCCGCCGTGGACAAATCCCACTTCACCGCGCGATAGATAGTAATTACTCGCCGCGACACACGCCAAAAACTCATTTTTCGGAGATGCCCAAAGATCCTCCGCGGCACTCGCAACGTAAACACGGTGCGGATAGTTCGCCGCAATAAGATAATGCTGATCAAAGGGCAACGCCTGCTCGTTATCGGCGTATTTTTTGTAGTTTTCACAAAACCAATATGGAAAGGTCTTATTGATCAGCGCAACGGTCTCTCCCTCCTTTTCGCGAGAGATCGCGGCACCGCTACAGCCCGAATTGTTGGAGAACGCACAGTAAAAGCGTTCGTCGAGCGCCCCCGCCAAAAGTGCGGTCTTGCCAAGTCGGGAATGTCCTGCCACACAAATGCGAGAATGATCCAATTCGGGGAGCGTGAGCGCGTATTCCAGCACGCGGATCGCCGCCCAAGCCCATAGGCCGATCTTGCCGCATTGGTCAGGCTTTCTCTCACCGTTGGGATAGACAACACCCGCAAGCCCATTGGTAAAGTCGCCGTCATCGGTGCTCACGTCGTGATAGCAGAAGGACAAAATTGCGTATCCGTTATCCACGATCTCCTCGGTAGGCTGATAGCGATCGGGAACGTCGGGACGGAAATTGATCTGCACGAAGGCAGGTACGGGAGACGTAGTGTTTTTGGGGATCACACAACGCACGGGGAAGGAAAACTCACCGAATTCCCCTTTGCAGAGAAAGGTCAGATGCGAGAGGGCTGCTTTGCCCGCGCAAAAGCTCTTATCCGCCTTTCTGTATTCAACAGAGACCTCGACGGACGTGGGAGCGGGCGGCAGATAGCCGTATTCCTCCCGCAACAGCAGATCCACGATCTCGCGCCTGTCCATCGCCGTGGGATCGGGCAAGGATGCAAGAAACGGTTCCATACCATACACACTTTTCGCTATCATAAACACCTCCGCGGATAGGTTATTTTTTCAGTTCCTCAACGCATTTCATCATAACGACCGCCGCATAAGACGCAAAGCCGTGGTTGCAGCTTGCCGAGGGCGTACGGTTCTCCCAAAGCGTTCCCGTTGCCCTTGCCATATCGCCGAAGAAATCCTCGCACTCCGCCAGCGCCTGCTCGTAATATCCAAGCTTGAGCAACGTATCCATACGCAGATACACACCGATGAAGGCATTGATCGGCTCAACGTCGAACTCGGGCGTTGCCACTCTCGTGGGAAGAAACACGTTCTTTACCATGTCAAGAAGCTTTGCGTACTCGGGCGCCTGCAGGTCCAAATCGGCAAGCAAGATCGCGTAGTATTGGCAAATTTCCGAAATATCCCCCGCATTGTAGAGCTTTCCGTCCTCTCCGCGGATCGCGTGGTCGGTAAAGAGCTCGCCGTTGAAGGACTGTCTCTTCGCCTCCGCCGCAACGCGACGGCTCTTCTCTCGCAGCTCCTCACCGCCGTACAGATTGTACGCCGCCAGAAGCGTGCGCGCGTAGAGGAAGTTTGTGGGATAGTTGACGTCCTTTGTCCACTTGTTTGCTCTCGACCACTCAACGAAGTTCCAGGAGGGCAGCCTTTCAAGCAATCCGTCCTCGTTCTCGTAGCGGGAGAGGAAATCCAACACGCCCATCACGCTCGCGCGGAAGATCTCGCGATCCACCTCCGTCTCGCGGCATGTCAGATACTCCTCGACCTCAAGAACGTACCACATATCCCACTGCGGAATGAAATCGTTGTTGTTGATAAAGCCCGCGGGATAGCACATAGGCAAAGCGCCCTCGGGGATCTCTCCTCGGTTCTCAAACAAGCGGAAATTTTCAAGGAACGCGCGCTCCACAGTGCTCGTTCCAAGCAGCTTTTTCTCCACTCGTCCCGTAAAATAGGAGTCGCAGAGCCAACCCGCGCGCTCACGGGAGGGGCAATCCATATAGATATCGACCGAGTTCTGTGCCAGCGTTCTGATCGCCGCCTTGTAGATCAGATCGCGCAATTCGTTTCCGAATTCGGGATATTCCACGCCGACAACGGGGTTCTCAAATCGCATAATCCCAAGCCCGTCAAGACGGATCTTACCCTTTTTGACCTGCACAAGCATCCAGCGGAAGGAATAGGGCTCGAAGCTTTGCGTATTGATCTTCTGCCCCTCGTTTGCAAAATACTCCAGTACGTTCTTGACACCGCCTCTGATCTTGAACTGCTCACCCTCGTGATACTCGCAGTATGCAACGATCACGTCCGCATCCGCCAATGCCTCAAAGCGCGCCTGCAAAAATCCGGTCTCGACCATGCCGAGATCGAACAGTGCGTATTCGTTTTCGTCAAGCTCCACGGGCAAATCAAACATACCGCCAACAGGGATCAGCTTTTGTGAAAGCGACCAGATGTAGGGCTTGGTATCGATCTCCTCGGGCGCGAAATTACCCCAACGGATACTATTATCATTTAAGGGCTTGTCGTGCTTTTCGATCAGCATCGCCTCCTCCGAGGCATCATGCTCCAGCTTACCGTATCCCACCCCGGCGCCAAGTGCGACCGTGTCGTACCTCGGATACGAAACGGCACGCTCCAAAAGCTTGTTCTCGCGGTGCAAGACCGCCATCTCCGCACGACCTGCAGGATCAGTCGAGGAAAGGCTTCGTCTAAAGTCATATACCTCGGTAAAGTGCCTCTGACCACTGTATCGCATGACCTTTTGAACATGATACAGAGGCTCAAACACCTCAAAATCTCTGCCCGTCCACGCAACGCTCTTGCCGTTGACAAGCACCTCCGCCATGCAGTACGCAGGCTCCCAAACGACCGAAAGCGACTCGCAGCAAAAGCCCTCCGCCTCGATCACAAGCTCGTGCGGCTTGCCGTCAAGCGCAAAGCAAAGGCGGTCTACTCTTGCATAGCCCTTCGCCGCTCTCGCCGGTCCGTAGCCCAAAAATTTTCCGTCCAAAAACGCGCGGTAATAGTACGCCGCCGTAACGTAAAGCTCTGCCTCACCCGCCTCGGTCAGTACCGTCCGAAACGCCGCCAGTGTGTTCATCTCTTTCAATTTTCCGGAAATCCAAATCGGTCTTGCATGTTCAAGCATTTCAACGTCCTCCGTTTCAATCTGTGTTAAGTTCATTATATCTTACAATTATGAATATTTTATGTCTTTTCAATTTTTTTGTAAATAATTCTTTACAACTTCCTCCTCGCATGGTAAAATAGAAGCAATCAATTCAGTTTGGAAAGGATAAGACCATGACCAATCAAGAACGTTTTTTGGAGATCTACAATGATAAGATCAAGCGCGAGGGTGCGGATAAGCTCCTCGAATTTTTGCAAAAAAGCGACTTTTTCACCGCTCCCGCCAGCACGCGCTACCACGGCGCCTGCGAGGGTGGTCTGCTCGCCCACAGCCTCAACGTCTACGACTGCCTCGTTGACATTCTCAACCGTCCGCGCGTAAAGGAGCTGTACGGTATTGAATACAGCGATGAGAGCATTGCCATCGCCGCACTCATGCACGACATCTGCAAGGTCAATTTCTATAAGACCTCCTTCCGCAACGCCAAGGACGAAAACGGAAAATGGGTGAGCGTTCCCTACTACACCATTGAGGACAATCTCCCCTACGGGCACGGAGAAAAGTCGGTCTACATCGTCTCGGGCTTTCTGCGTCTGACCCGCGATGAGGCATTCGCGATCCGCTATCACATGGGCTTCTCGGGCACCGAGGATCCCGGCAACGTCGGACGTGCCCTGGAAATGTTCCCGCTCGCCTACGCGCTTTGCTGTGCGGACATGGAGGCGGCATTCCTCATGGAAGGCAAGCTGGCAGGCGGAAAATAATGTCAAAAGAGAAGAACGTACGCGCCGTGCTTGCCGTTTGGTGCGCCTATCTCGCCCCCGTCCTGCTCTGCGCCGTCACAATACTGCTCTGCGCCCTTCCCCGCTTCTATTTTACCTACGCGGGTATCACACACGAGGGAATGGGACTCTTTTCGCTCGTTTCCAACACGTGGAATAGCTGTCAAGATGCGCTTGACACCACGGGGATCGGACCCAACGCGCTGGTTTTTGCGTATGTCATGCTCTTCTTTACCGCCGTGTTTTGGATCGGGCTCGTCTGGCTTGTGATATTGGCGTTGCACTCCCTGCTCTGCCCAATTTTTGCATTCCACGCCGCTCCGACTTCCACCCTTTCCAATCGCGCAAAAAAGCTCTTCGGCTTCGTTTGGTTCAACCATCCCTGCTACGCGATCTTCCATTTTATTCCGCTCGTCCTCTCCTTCTTCCCGCAGATCCTGCTTGCCCTCTACGACAGCAGACTCGGCATGCCTATGGAGATCACCTATTTCGGCATCCCCGATCAGCTTATCCTCGCGATCGTCACGGCACTCTCGCTCTTCCTGTTTTTCTTCACGCTCCCCCTGCAGGAATCGCTCCGTCTCGATATGTTCCGCTTGTATAAGAAACGCTCCGCCGCAACGGAGCCTTAAACCGCTTTACACAGAAAGGAAGCTACCATGTTCAAGCTTTTTGGCAGAAAGAAAAATCCCAACAGCAAGCAATACCGCTGGGAAATGGCAAAGCAAATGTGCAATCACCACATCCGCTACGTTACGGAAAAGATCAACGGCGTAGATGAGGTCATCGGTCGCAACGGCGGACTCAATATCCGCGACGACGAGCTGATCGTCTTTGCCTCCTCCGACGTCATCCTCCGCTGCAAGGTGGAACAGATGCAAGCGTGGGAGCTTCTCTCCAAGGACGGCGTGGTCATTACCGCTCCCGACCTTGAGCACGGCGGACGCGAGCGCACCATCATCGTTTTTTACGTTTACTATCGCTGATATGCCACTCGACGAGCTTTTATTTGCGGAAAAGCAGGCTCGCTTTGCACGGCTCTGCCGTGAGATGCTGCTGCAAAAGCACACCTCGGGCGAGGCGGGTATCGGCACACTTGCCGAAAAGAGACTGCACGTTATTATCAAGCGATATCTCTGCGAAAACGAGGATTTTCACGAGGTCGGTGTCCCGAATACAAGATACGTGTCCGACGTTCGCATCGAAAACGAGATCTTTGAGGTGCAGACAGGCGCGTTTTATCCCATGCAGAAAAAGATCCTCCATTACCTTGCGCACACCGATTGCACAATCACGGTCGTTCACCCCATCGCGGTCAAAAAATGGGTGTCATGGATGGATCCCAAAACGGGAGAGCTGACAGACAGGAAGCGCTCGCCGCAAAGGGGACGACCCGAGGATCTGCTTGCCGAGTTATACGGACTTCTCCCCGCGCTTGGAAATCCACGTCTGCGCTTCCGCATTCTGCTCATTGAGGCAGAGGACTTCCGCCTGCTCTCGGGAAGGAAGAAGAACCGCAAGCTCGGCGCAAAGAAATACGAGCGGATCCCGCTCGCCCTCCTTGACGATCTTACACTCTCGCGCCCCTGCGATTTTGTCTTTATGATCCCCGAGGCACTCCCCGATCACTTCACGGTCAAGCAATTCTCGGATCTTGCCAAGATTCGCGGCAGAGATGCCTATTCCGCTGTTCGCGCGCTCTGCGCCCTCGGTCTTTTTGCTCCCGCCGATCCGATCGGCAGAAGCATGGGATGGAAAAAGCTCTCGATCTCATAAACAATAATGGGACTCTCTGTTCAAAGAGAGTCCCATTATTATTAAACCTCGAACGAGTCTCCGTCGTTCGGTGTGTAGATCGGGAAATCGTAGCTTTTGCTGATCTCCTTGATGCCATCATACTTGACAAGAGGAAAAACGTGTTGAAAATAGACCGCCTTTGCCTTGCAGGTATCGAGATAAGGCTTGATATCCTCCACACCAAAGTGCGCCATCTCGCAAATAAACGCATCCACGGGCTCCTCGGAGAGAAGCTCGGGAACGTCTGCCTTTGCAAGCCTGTTGGAAAAATCGCCCGAGAACAAAACGCGGCGATCCCCCTCGGTGACAAGCATCGAATAGGAGTGGTAGGGCTCGGGCATATGCTTGGTGGGAATAAATTCGATCTTAATATTTTCGTCCTCATAAGGAACAGAGGGATCGATCACGTGGAAGCGCACACGGTCCTCGTGAACCGCCTTTCCGCCATTGCAAGCAACGATCATCCCCTTGGTCGCGTCGACAAGGCAACCGTCCGCAACGTAAAAGTCCATACTGTGCTCCCTATAATACCAATCCACCAGATCCGCGAGATGGAAAAGCCCCGCTGTGTGGTCTCCGTGAACGTGTGTGGTAAAGAGCGCGCGAACGTCCGACACCTGCCGTCCGGCCTTGAGCACAGATTCGACAAGCGGCGCACCCGCATCGATAAAATATACCGCATCCCCTGCCTCGATCATACTGCACGAGCAGAATCTATCCGCCGCAGGAACTCCGTGTGACGTACCTAAAAACGTAATTTTCATAGCATTTCCTCCCATTCAAAGCCGTCAATCTCATTATAGCACTTTCGGGTGGAAAGTCAAGCCCAAAGCAAAAAAGATCCTCTCAACGAGAGGATCTTTTTGGCTCATAAATACATGCTGACATACCGCGTATCGTCAAGCTTTTGATTGCCCGCAGACGCAAAATCACATACCGTCGTGTTCACCGTATCAGTTCCGTTTGAAAGCTCTACGTCAAGCATCAGACGTACGTTTTCACTCTCGCCGCGCGCGGCAATGACCCTTGCGGTGTAGGAACCATCCACGCACTGATCTCCAAACATCTCCTCCTCGGTGCTGCCGATCTCCTTGGATCGTGCCAAAAGAAGCGGACCGTACATGAGTCTGCAACGCGCCTCGCGCAGGAACAGATCCTCGGTCGTTTCGCCCTTCGTCTTCCTGTTGATCCAGCGTGCAACCTTCCAGTGCGGCTTCCCGTTGATCAGCTCATCGTACTGCGGCACGGGCTTATCAAACGCTACAAGCTTCAATTCAAAGTGGAAATCGATTTCAACCGTGCAAGCATCGGCAAAAGGCTCGACCGCTACGTATCCGATCGCGCTCGCGGTCTCGATCTCGGTTCCGTCAACCGTCACCTCCGCGTGCTCGCACCAAGCGGGAATACGGAAGCGAAGTGGCCTTCTCTCGCCCGTGTACGCAACGCGCACAGCCACTCTTCCGCTTTCAAAATATCCGTCGCTGACCGTGACCTCTGCCGATCCTCCCTCATAGCGAATTGTGACGCTCGTTGCCTCGTAGAGGTTGACAAGGATCGCCTCCTCCGTCTGCATGACCGCCGTCTCCGCGATCCGCATAAAGGCACGGGGCATATTGTTGACACAGCAATGCTGATACTGCATACCGGCCTGCTGCTCTGCCCACATGGGAGCACCCGCACCGCGAATACCGCGCGCGCCCCAACGTCCATCCTTAAATACACCCGCGAGAAACGCGTTGTAATAGGTCAATTCGGTGCTATCCATGTATTTGACGTCACCCGTCAGGCAGAAAAGCTCGTAGCACAGACGGAGCCAATGGATCGCGTCGCAGGGCTCGCTGATCAGATTGATCTCGTCTGCCGCATCGGCAAACACGTCGTTGTATGCCACGCTGAAGGAGGGATTCATCTCATATTTTTTCAAGATCTCGTAAATGCCCTCTGCTGCCTTGAGATATTTTTCCGTACCCGTATAGCGATATAGCTCGCAAACACCCTCATAGCAGGACATCATCTCATATGCCTTTGCCCACGCATCGGAATTGGGGTACCACTCGGTCAGCCGCTTGCCCGAGAGCGCGTTGGTAATGAGATTTGGGCAAGCGCCGTCCTCCCTTTCCCATCTGCTTGCAATGTGCTCGATGCAAAAATCGAGGTATTTTTTGCTGTCGGTAAAGCCGTAGAGCATGAGCATCGGCTTGAGGATCGAGCAGCTCGGCATACCGACGAACGTTCCCGTATCGCTCAGTTCGATCCCATTCGCCGCAAGCTCGTCAATGAGCTGATCGGCAAGCGCACGCGCACCTGCAAGGATCTTTTGATCCTCCGTGATCTCATAAACCGAAAGCAGTCCCCAAAGCGTATACTTTCGGCACCAGATATTCCAATTCCAATCCACGCGCATATTGCATCTCAGCTTTGCCTCATCGCGATCCACGCGGAACACGTTGAGAGAATTTTTATAGGTATTGAGATACCCGTCCTCACGTGCATAGGTCAAAAGCTTGTAGCAGCCCCGACGAAGGAACTCAAGCAGCTCCTTGCTTTGGGTGTATTTACAAACCTCCGCGGCACCAATGACCCATTTTCCCCAGAATTCACCCTGCCATACACCGATGTATCCTTCATCATCGATCTGATTGGCAAAGGCATCCTCCGCTTCCTTGTAGATCACCTCTTTCGCAAAATCCGAGAAAATCCGCTCTTCAAAAAAGCGATCGGAAAGCACGCGCGACATACTGCCAAGCTCAATGTCGCACAGCTTTGCGGGGATCACACGGTCTTTGATACTATAATCCATTTTTCGTCCTTCCTTCATCCTTTCGCGTACATGAACACGCTCTTATTTTCATTATATCATCGCATTTTAAAATTTCAAGTCCTATTTTTTTACACGTTTCGTCCACACGAAATTCCTCGACGAGGCAGGCGCAGTCACAGAAGCATTTTACGGAATGGACGCATCCGAAAAAGGCATGGTTGCCGAGCATCTCGATGTACATATACACTCCATTGTCAATGGATTTATGGAAAAATACAATTGATCCTTCCCCACCGAAAGTCGCCTTCGGTGGGGTTTTTGTCTCTCCCCGTCTTGACTTTTCGGGGCAATTGGGATATAATATAGATATTGATACGAAGCAAACGGAGGAGAAAAATTATGGATCGTGCAACATTCGGGCCGGGCGGAAACGGCGACCTTTTTTACGCGGAGGGCAACAAATCTACCCTTCAATCTCCCGGTTGGCTTGAAAAATACGGGCTTGACGCATTTGAATACGAGGCGGGCAACGGCATCAGCGCGGGAGAATCGACCCTGCGCGCCATTGGTGTCAAGGCGCGTGAGCACAACATTCTCATGTCGCTTCATACCCCTTATTTTATTTCGCTCTCGGGCGTTGAGGAGGAAAAGCGCCTCAAAAGCATCGAGTATATCCGCAAATCGCTCTGGGCAGCAGAGCTGCTGGGTGCCGACACCGTCGTTATCCACAGCGGAAGCGCCGCAAAGATCTCCCGCGAGCAGGCAATGGCGCTCTCTTGCGATACCTTGGCGCGCGTTGCGGCGGAATTTGCCGACACCAAGATCCGTCTCGGCATTGAGACAATGGGAAAGGTCAATCAGCTCGGTACACTCGGGGAGGTCATTGAGCAATGCCGCGTCTCTCCCCTGTTCGCACCCGTCGTCGACTTTGGACATCTTAACGCGCGCAACATTGGCGGTGCGTTCCCCGACGTCGACAGCTATCGCCGTGTCTTTGACGAGATCGGCTCGGCACTCGGAGATCACTATGCCAAGGACCTGCACTGCCATTTTTCCAAGATTGCATACACCAATGCGGGAGAAAAAAAGCACCTCACCTTTGCAGATGAGGAATTCGGTCCCTTTTTTGAGCCGCTTGCCGAGGCGATCGTGCGCGAGGGCGTAACGCCGCGCATCATTTGCGAGTCCGCGGGCACGCAGGCAGAGGATGCGCTCTATATGAAAAAAGCCTACGAAAAGGCACTACAGTAAAGGATTTTCAATGGAACATATCGAACAAAAATATCTTGAGATCAAGCAAAAATTATTTGATAAGGTCTATCAATCGCTCAACGAAAAGCAGCGCGATGCGGTCTTTACCGTCAACGATCCGCTCCTCGTTCTGGCGGGTGCGGGAAGCGGCAAGACCACCGTCCTCGTTCGCCGTATCGCATTCATCATCCGTTACGGCAACGCGTATTACAGTGAATATATCCCCTATGGAGTGGATGAACGTCGCGTGGCGGAGCTGGAAAACGCGTTGACGCTCCCCACATCCGAGATCGAGGAATTCATCCTCCCGCAATTTGCAAGCGATGCCTGCGCCCCCTACCGTATTCTTGCCATCACCTTTACCAACAAGGCGGCAAACGAGATCAAGGAACGCCTCTCCAAAATGTTTCCCGACGACGAGGCGACTGCCTCCGAGATCGTCACGGGCACCTTCCATTCGGTCTGCGTGCGCATCCTACGCCGTCACGGCGATCGCATGGGCTACCGCGACGGCTTTACCATTTACGATACGGACGACACCAAGAAAGCAATGCTGGAAGCAATGCGCCGTTGCTCCATCGATGAAAAGCTCCTCCCCGTCAAGGGCGTGATGAACGCGATCAGCCGCGCAAAGGACTCGCTCCTCACTCCCGATCTCTTTGCAATGGAGGCAGGCGGAGACTTCCGCAAAAAGCAGATCTCCCGCGTTTACGAGACCTACCAGATGCTCCTGCGCGAATCCAATGCGCTTGACTTTGATGACCTGATCATGCAGACCGTTCTGCTGCTGAAAAACCACGAGGATGTCCGCAAATCCTATCAGCAACGCTTTCGCTACGTTTGCGTGGATGAGTTTCAGGATACCAATATCGCGCAGCTTCAGCTCACCGTCCTGCTCTCGGGCTTCTATCAAAATCTCATGGTAGTCGGAGACGACGACCAAAGCATCTACAAATTCCGTGGTGCGACCATTGAAAACATTCTCTCCTTTGACCGTACCTTCCCCAACGCAAAGGTCATCAAGTTAGAGCAGAATTACCGCTCCACGCAGACCATTCTCGACGCGGCAAACGCGGTCATTGCCCACAACGCGGGAAGAAAGGGCAAAACGCTCTGGACCGCACAGGGAGACGGTGCGAAGATCCAACAGATCTGCTGTGACGATCAAAACGCCGAGGCGCGTCAGATCATTGACACCGTCAACCGCGCAGTCGCCAAAAAGGAAGCGACCTACCGCGATTTTGCTATCCTTTACCGAACCAACGCACAAGCGCAGAGCATTGAGAAGGCGTTCGCGCGCGCGGCAGTTCCCTACCGTGTCATTGGCGGCACACGCTTCTCCGATCGCAAGGAGATCCGTGATGCTGTCGCATATCTTCAGCTCATCAACAACCACGACGACAATCTCCGTCTCCGCCGTATCATCAACGAGCCAAGGAGAAAGATCGGAGACAAGACCCTTGAGGCGATCGCCACAATTGCCGCAGAGCAGAATTGCAGCCAATTTGAGGTCATTGCCACGGCAGATCGCTACACCGCGCTCGACCGTAGCCGCAACACACTTTTGCAGTTCGCAAGCCTCATTGAGGGACTGACCGAGGCTGCAAAGACCGTAGCCCCCGACGTGCTCTTCGATATGATGCTCGACCGATCGGGCTACCGCCAGATGCTCATTGATGCGGGCGCCGAGGAAGCCGAGCGATTGGAAAACCTCGATGAGTTCAAATCGGGTATTCTCGAATTCATGAAGGAAAACGAAGAGCCGACTCTGACCGGATTTTTGGAGGAGACCGCTCTCGTTGCCGATGTTGACCGATACGATGAAAGCGCCGATGCCGTTGTCCTCATGACAGTCCATAGCGCAAAGGGGCTGGAATTCCCCAACGTCTTTCTCCCCGGTATGGAGGACGGGCTCTTCCCCGGTATGCAGACCGTGACTGCGGGAGAAGCAGAGATGGAGGAGGAGCGCAGACTCGCGTACGTCGCGATCACGCGCGCAAAAAAGCAGCTCTACATCCTGCACACACGCAGCCGACTCCTCTACGGACAGACTATGTATAACCCCATTTCCCGCTTTGTCAGCGAGATCCCTTCTTCGCTCATTGAAAAGAAGGAGGATCCGTACGCAATGAAGACGGCACCGCGCGGCACGTTCGGCGTGGCAACAGGCGCGTACAACACCTACCGCGGCGCGATGGCAGGCGGCAACGTTTACGGACAGCGCGGCGCAGAGGCACCCATCACACAGAAGCGCACCTATTATTCCGAACGCAACCCCGCAAACGACATCACCGTCGGCAAGCCGCTCACCACCCCAAAAAAGGATACCGCAAAGACCGCCTTCCGGCCGGGAGACCGCGTCAAGCATATGACCTTTGGAACAGGAGAGATCCTTTCCGCAAAGCCCATGGGAGCCGATATCCTTTATGAGATCATCTTTGATCGAGTCGGTACCAAAAAGCTCATGGCTACTTACGCAAAGCTGACAAAGCTATAAAACTCCGCAAACGCCTCTCTACCGAGAGGCGTTTGCCAAAAGAGAGCGCACATTCCAATGGAATGTGCGCTCTCTTTTGTTTGGTAAAGGTCTTGAGGGTGGGAGAGGCTTGGAGAGGGAGGGAACTTCTCCTTAAGAAGTTCCCTCCCTCTCCAATATCTCATTCCTTCTCAACACCTTACCGATCACAATATTCAGAGCGGAAACGGCGCCAGAGAGGCGTTGCGACCAAGCAAAGGAGCAAGCCAACGAGCGAAACAATCACCCATGTCAAGATCGTCACACCCCAGCCAAAGGCATCCGCAAGAGCAGCAAAGCCGTAGGTCGAAAGCGCGGCGCCAACGTACGTAAACGCGTTAAGTATCCCCGAATAGGTAGAAACCTTTCCGCTTTTGATAAATCTCTTGGGCACAATGGTAATGAGCATGAGGTTAATACCGTGCATACACGCCACAATGATCGCCATAAAAAGCATGGGCACAACGGCAGGCGCGTTTGCGGCATTTGCAAAATAAAGCACAACAGAGCAGATCGCGGATGCCAAAAAGATGACAGCTGAGCAGAACACCTCGTTTTTGAATACTCTTCGGTGCAGAAGATCAAAGAACGAAAAGCTCACAACACTGAAGATCGCCAAAACGACCGTAGAAATGATCGCATTTTCTTCGGGAATTCCAAAGGTCTCCTGCATATAAAAGGGCATCCAGTTGGTCACACCGTCGCGCAAAACACCTTGCATCAGAATTCCAAGCATGATCAGTACAACAGGCAAATAAACAAACCGCGGCAATGGGATCGCAGCAGCCTTTTCCGCCTTGCCCTCCTCATTTCCCTTACTCACAGCAATGGGATCGACCAAAAGCTTGGGATACAGCACACGCCAAAGCACCATGACACCAAGTCCCAAAACGGCACAGCAAAGCATGACCGCGCGCCAATTCATCACGTACAGCAACAGCGGGCATACAAGGTAAAGCAGTACGGTCGCAAAGGAGGAGCCCCAAGACACGCGCACAGCCGCGTAGCCGTATTCCACGTCGGTCAGATGTGTAGACATCAAACGAACGATAGGCGGCCAGAGCATTGCCTGCGCAAAGCCGTTGATACACCAAACCACCGTCATCAAAACGACCGATTGGCAAAAGGTCATCGCAATGTTTGCCAAGCCCGCGATCATAAGCCCACCCATGATCATATACTCGGCGCGGATCTTGTCACCCATAAAGCCGCTGATGATCTGTCCGACACCGTAGGTCACGGTCAAGCCCGTCACCACGATCGCCAAAGCAGTCTTTTCCATATTCATATCACTGCAGATCTTGACCATCATCCCCGCAAAATTGATGCGCGTGACGTAGCTCGCAAAATAAACGAGCATCAACGTCCACGCAATTGCCTTGGCGCGACTTCGAATCAGTTGACTCATACAAAACCCCTTACTTTCCGAATTTACCACTATATTGTACTCCTCATAGCGCAAAATGTCAATAGCAAAACGAAAAAAGGGCTCAAAAAAGCCCTTTATTTCGAGATCCGCTCACCCATTCTCACAGGTGTTTCCAGACCGTTTTTCGTATTTTGATAAAGGATATCGGGAAGCGTGACGCGGTCCTTCTCCAGCATAAGGATCACGGTGCTGCCTCCGTAGAGGAACATTCCCTTCTCCTCGCCGCGCTTCACGTCCTTCGCGCCGTGCAGATTTTTGATCTTTCCAACCAGCATGGCACCGACCTCCATCTGAAGCACCGCGCCAAACCGACCGTTCTCCACGACCGTGTACTCACGGCAATTCTGCGCAAATACGGGATAGGTCTCAAGCGCGATGGGGCGCACCGTGTGCAGTCTGCCGCGCAAGAAGACGTTTTCTCCCTTTTGCCCATCTACGGGATAACAGTAACGGTGATAGTGATCCACACAAAGACGAAAAACCAGACAAACACCGCCGCGATACCGCTCTGCCAACGCCTCGTTCCCGAGAAGCGACTTTACCGTATACACGCTTTGCTTGATCGGCATGACCGTTTCGTCCTCAATGCGATAAACACTCAAAAGTCCGTCACAGGGTGCGACAAGCACCTCGGGATCGTCATCGATCGGGCGAAGTCCCTCCTTGATCTTGCGGCAGAAGCAATCGTTAAAGCAACGGAAGCCATCCGTCTCAAAGTCGTCCAGGTTGATCCCGTTTCCCTCCACAAAGCGCTTGATCAGCGGCTTGGAGAGCCTGCTGTTCAAAAACGCGCCGCACAGCTTTGAGATCCACCTCGCCGTCAAGAGCTTGAGAAACACGCGTCCTATCGCGGTCCGATAGAGGAATTTCAGTGCGCCGCTATCCTCGGGCGGTTGAACTCCCGCTCTCATCATCGGCTCCGTCATATCAGATTATTCAGCTTCAGATACAGGAACACGCCAAGCGCAACGCACTCCAACACACCGATTCCAATCATGATCAATATTCCGCGCAAGCCGGGCTTTGGCACTTGAATCTTGGATAAGAACAGGAATGCCGTAATCAGCGCGACGGGAACGTACACGATGGAAATATCAATGGGAAGGATGTAGCGAAGCAGGAGCACACTCGGGAAGATGAGAGATGCAGAGGTTACGGGAAGCCCCGTGTAGGTCTTTCTCTTTCCGCCCTCGGTGCGCTGACGCTCCTCCTCGGTCACGTTAAAATATGCCAAGCGGATCAGTGCCGCGAGGATATAAAGGATCAAGATCGCATAGCAGACCGTCTTGAACAGCACCGCTGTCCAATGGACCGAGAAATAATCGTCGATAAAGATGCCCTTCCCGGAGAGCATAGGGGAAGTACGGAGAAGCGCAACGCCAATGGTTGCGGGAAGCACACCAAACGCGATCACATCCGCCAAGGAATCGATCTGAATACCGTAATTACATTCCATTTGCGTTCTGTTCTTCTTCATTCTTGCGACTCTGCCGTCGAATGCATCAAACAGACCGCACAAAAGCAAGAAGAAAACGCCCCAATAGGGATGTCCGCCGCCCGAGAGCGAG
Source organism: Clostridia bacterium (assembly GCA_017456625.1). GTDB lineage: Bacteria > Bacillota > Clostridia > Oscillospirales > CAG-272 > UMGS1865. Next base: position 32,477 of record JAFTJB010000054.1, on the reverse strand, counting down.
ACCACGATACCCGTACCCGCGGACATGAGCGACAGATACGTCAGCACCACAGTATAGTCATAAATTCCAATCATGATAAGGTCCTCCTTTTCTTTAGCCGCTGAAATTGAATCAAAGTAGAAATTCCGCACAGGAAAATACAGATATAGAACGAGAACGATCTGGAAAGCAGCTCCAGATTAACTGCCGCGCTCTCACTCATGATCGAGCGGAAGCCGTCAAGCATGATATAGTCGGATACACCCATCGCACCGGGGATCGGGATCGAATTCGAGCCGATGACCACGTAGCCCTGCATTGCCCAAAGCTCTCCCGCGCGAGAAAGCGAGCCGCCTGATGCAAGGTAGGTAAACATCGTCACAGCAATCTGAGACGCGCGTTGCAGGAAATTAAACAAAAATACAAAGATCAGCGTTTTGCGGTGTCCCGAGAGAACGTGCGCGTATCCGCGGTAGCGCTCCATAGAGGCATCCAACTTTGCCTGCTTGCGCTCCTCGTGGCGCAGAATACGGATCTTACATAAAAAGTGAATGACAGCACGGCAGATGCGATGCAAAAGCGCGCCGTTTTTGAGAAGCAGGAAGAAGAAAAGCGCCAAGCCAAGCTGCATGACCACGCCGACCAAAATTAAAACCTTGGATACCAAATTGAAGCTTAAGAAAACGTCAAAATGGAAGGTAAAGCAGATCGCACCGATGGCAACGATGGCAAGCGTGTACATACAGAGATTTGCAACCAAAGCAACCGTAACCACCATACCGGGGATGCCGTCCTTCATCATGAAGTACGCGCTGGCAGGCTGGCCGCCCGTCGCGGAGGGAGTGATCGCCGAGAAATAAATGTCGGATGCGGAGTAGATATAGCCGTGACCGATCTTTTGCCGATAACCGAACGCACGGCAGATAATAAGCAACGCAAAGCCCTCAAAGAAGATAAATCCAAGCATACCCAAAAGAGATACACCGAGCCAAGGCAGGGATGCCTCGGTCAGATAGCTCCAGAACTGCGAGAGTGAGAATTCCCTGCTTTGCAGGACCACCGCAAGCACGCTGACTGCGGCGATCAGGATGAAGATAATGGTCCACATCCATTGCTTTTTCGCGGGCGGTCTTTCGGGCTGCGCGGGTGTTTCCGTCGCATTCGCCTCAATGCGCTCGCGATCCTGTTCAGATTTCATAATCAACCGTCCTTTTTTAAATTAGTATCGGCGCGACGAACGAACGGAAGCTCGATTTTTTCAAACACGCGCCACAGGCGAAGCCGCCTCGAGAGGAACCATGCGATCTCGACCACGGCAATTCCCGCAAAGATATCCACAAAGAAATGCTGCTTGACCAGCACGGTAGATGCGAATACCAAAAGCGAGAAGACCAGCTGCGCCGGTGCATACCACCGCGGCGCGGTCTTGATCTCCAACGCGGAGCGGAAGCAGAGCCAGCTTGCGAGGCAGTGGATCGACGGGAAGAGATTGTGCGGAGAATCCGCCGCGTAGATCAAGCCCGTCAGATACTCCCAAAAGCCATCTCCCGTCAGTGTCGGTCGCTCGATCTCGGCAGGAAGTGCCAAGAAGAATACGAGACAAAGAAGCTTTGCGATCACATCCGCCGTAGCGTAGTGATAGCAATCCTCGCGACTCTTGCGGTAATGGTAGATATAATGCCACGCCCATTGAAGGTATGCAAGCACGTAAAACAAAATAAAAAAGGGAACGAAAGGCAAACGATCGTCAATGAAGATGGACAGGTCGTAGTGCTCCGCCTGCGACACAAAGGGTTTGGTCGCAAAATAGACCAGCATATTGGTTCCAACGGCGGCAACAATGGGAACGTACGCATATTTCGGCAGTATAAAATCGATCACAGACTTCAACCTTTCACGCATCGTCCACACCGTCTTCCCTTTCTCATTGATACCTTTATCATACCACATTACAGCATAAAAAGCAATGATTTTTTCATAATTCCTTCAAAGAGTTTGCAGAAAAGCAAGAAAAAGAAGCGAAAAAACAACAGAACTGCGTTTTTTCGCTTCCTCTATATAGAATTATACGCGGAACATCATGTCTCCGTAGGTGGGAACAGGCCAATGCTTGGATGCGGTGAGCGTTTCCATCTCGTCGATCGCGTCACGCAACACCTTCATAGCAGGCAGGACCTTGTCGCAATAGCACTCCGCACGGAGCTTTGCATCCGCAATCGCCGCCGCAGAGGTCTCGATCGATTTGAGTGCCTCCATTGCGTTGAACGCCTTGGTATTGAGGTCGGACAGACGGCGGATCAGCTCGCTTTCCACACGGCAGGAAATGTTTGCCGCAATCGATTGCTTCTTGACCGCAACGTCGGCAAGCTCAGCGATGTACTGCTCCACGGCAGGAATGTAATCGCGCGTTGCCATCACGATCATGGTCAGCGCCTCGATGTTGACGATCTTGGAATAGTTCTCAAAGAAGATCTCCTCACGCGAGCGCATCTCGGTCTCGCTCATAACACCGTGAGAGGCAAAGAGCTTGACGTTCTTGGGATCCATAAAGGTCTTGTAGGCATCGACCGAGGTACGGAGATTGAGCAGACCGCGGTGTGCAGCCTCCTCCTCCCATGCCTGCGAATAGCCGTTGCCGTCGAAGATGATGCGACGGTGCGCGGTGAAGGTGTCCTTGATCAGCTTTGCGACCGCAGCATCAAAGTTCTCTGCCTTTTCGAGCACGTTCGCAAACTGACAGAAGACCTCCGCAACAGCGGTATTGAGGACTGTGTTGGGCATTGCGATGTTCTGCGACGAGCCCAGCATACGGAACTCGAATTTGTTACCCGTAAACGCGAAGGGAGAGGTACGGTTACGGTCGGTGGTATCCTTGCGGAACACGGGAACGGTGGGAATACCGAGGTCCATCATCGCCGCCTTCGCGCCCTTGTAGGCAGTACCGTCCACGATCGAATCGATCAGCGTTCCGAGCTCCTCGCCGACAAAGATGGATACGATGGCGGGAGGCGCCTCGTTTGCGCCCAGACGGTGATCGTTGCCCGCGTGCGCAATGGAGATACGGAGCAGATCCTGATAGTCGTCAACCGCTTTAATAACCGCTGCGAGAATGAGCAGGAATTTTGCATTTTCCTCGGGGGTCTTACCGGGATCGAGCAGATTTTTGCCGTTTGCCGTGATCGACCAGTTGTTGTGCTTACCCGAGCCGTTCACACCCGCGTAGGGCTTCTCGTGAAGCAGGCAAACAAGCCCGTGCCGCTCCGCGATCTTTTTCATGTATTCCATCGTCAGAAGATTCTGGTCTACCGCGATGTTGACGGTTGCGTAAATGGGAGCCAGCTCGTGCTGTGCGGGAGCCGCCTCGTTGTGCTTGGTCTTGGCGTTGATGCCCATTTTCCAAAGTGCCTCATCGAGATCGGACATGAATGCCGCGATACGCGTCTTGAGAGGGCCGAAATAGTGATCCTCCAGCTCCTGTCCCTTGGGAGCGGGCGCACCAAAGAGCGTACGTCCCGTGTAGACCAGATCCTTGCGGCGATCGTACATTGCCTTATCGATGATAAAATACTCCTGCTCCGCGCCGACCGTAACCTCTACGCGGCGGCACTGCGTGTCTCCGAAGAGACGAAGCAGGCGAAGCGCCTCGTGGCTGATCGCGTCCATCGAACGGAGGAGAGGTGTCTTGGAGTCAAGCGCCTCACCCGTATAGGAGCAGAATGCGGTGGGAATGTAGAGCGTGCCGTCCTTGACGAAGGCATAGGACGCGGGATCCCATGCGGTATATCCTCTCGCCTCAAAGGTCGCGCGAAGGCCACCCGAGGGGAAGGAGGAAGCATCGGACTCGCCGCGGATCAATTCCTTGCCGGAGAATTCCATAACGACCTTGCAGTTGCCGACAGGGGCAATGAAGGCATCGTGCTTCTCTGCGGTCACGCCGGTCAGAGGCTGGAACCAGTGGGTATAGTGCGTAGCGCCCTTCTCCACCGCCCAATCCTTCATGGCGTTTGCGACCACGTCGGCGATGGAGGGATCGATCGTCTTTCCCGTTGCAACGCTTCTGGTCAGTGATTTATAAACTTCTTTGGGGAGTCTTTCGCGCATCACGTCGTCGTTAAAGACCATTGCGCCAAAGATTTCGGATACGTTTTTTGTCATAGGGGATCCATGACTCCTTTCCCTTGCTTTTACACTTTAATAATTTATTATAACCGAAACGCGGGCTTTTGTCAATCCTACGTGAAAAAAAACTGTAAATTCTCATAGCGGAATACCATATTTCGGCAAAAAATGCTTGCAAAGGAAAAAAATATATGCTATAATAGACAGGTCAAACTCATATGCACCATTAGCTCAGATGGATAGAGCACAAGCCTCCGACGCTTGGTGTCGACGGTTCGAGTCCGCCATGGTGCGCCAAAGAAGCCCTCAACGCGTTGCGTTGAGGGCTTCTTTGGCGCACCATGGTCCATTACGCTGACCGCACGCAATTTTTGTATGCAAAAATTGCAGACGAGGCGCAAATAACTGCCTCTATTTGATGTCCTATCCTTCCATTGCGCCGAAGTTCGGTTCAGAGTCCGCTCGTGAAAAGAGTCCTACTATTTTTCTATTGAAAAAAGCATCCGCTTATGTTATAATTGAGATGGAAAGATTTTTATATGCTAATCAAAAAAAGGAGGTCCTCACATGAAGTGGTTTGGCTATTTCTTTTTGGCTTTGATCGCCGGTGCCCTCTTTCTGCCTCACAGAGATTCCGGAATACGCAATGTTCCGCTTTTGCTCGGAATTTTAGGTTGCATCGCCATTTTCCTCGCATACAATTTTCTATCCCTTCTGCTTCTTGCGCACAAGGTAAAGAAAAAGCTGAAAAGGAAAGGATTTCAAGCAAAAATTACACGTCTTTTCATTCGAACGGGTTACATTGTTGCAAAAAACAAAGAAGAAACCGTCGAGGTTCTCCTCCTGCTTCGAAGAAAAAATTACTGCCGCCAACATTTCAGCGATGAAAATCATATTGAATGGTGGAAATCCACCCGTCTGGTCACCAAAAGAAATATGGCAGGAAACATTGCAAGAGGTGCCGTTGACACGAGAATGGTTGGAAAGACGACAATTTCTTGGAACACCTTAACCCCCGAAAAGGAAAATGGACGAATGATCGTTATGAATAAATTGCCCAATCGCATTTCCGATTCTGCAAAAAGCGAGGAAATATCGTCAGGGGATTGCATTTGCTCCTCAAATATTGTATTGTTTGATTTGAACGGATTTCTTAATTATATGAACCAATCCGTACAGTAACCCACCCTTGTATAGGTTCTTGAGGTGGGAGAGTTTGAGAGGGAGGAACTTCTTTCAAGAAGTTCCTCCCTCTCAAGGTTTTTCCGTTCCTCACTTTACCTTCCAGAACGCCATCCACGGCTCTGCACCGTGTTTTTTTGCGTACTTGCGAATGTAGGGGCGCTCCAAAAGTCGCTTGAAGCGGAAGAAAAGATTGGTCTTATCATGAATTGGCGGAACGATGATGGCAGGGAGACCGATGTGCTTGCCGCCGTAGGCATCGGTGAGAAGCTGATCGCCCAAAACTGCCGTTTCCCCGTGTGTCACGCCGAGCGTTTTCATCGCTTTTTCCAAGGTCTTGCGCGAAGGCTTTCCGCTGTCGGAAAACGCAAGCAGTCCCAGCGTTTCGTTGAACCGCTCTACACGCGGCGGGTGATTGTTGGACACCAATGCCGCACGGATGCCGTTCTCCTTGAGCGACTCAAACCACGCACGGATCGCATCGTCGGGGTCGGGCTGCTCATAGGGTGCAAGTGTGTTGTCAATATCGATCAAAAGCGCGCGAATTCCCTTTTCCTTGAGGAATTCGGGCGTGATCTCGCGATAGGTCCCGAACATATAATCGGGAGTCAGATTGTCCTTCATTGCCATATCCTTTCTTTGTTATCCTACACCGCTGTCTGCGCCGTTGTAGAACGCCTCCAGAATGCGCGCGGCGGTCATTGCCGCGTATTCACCCATGTAGCCCTGCTCCAAAACGACCGAGATCACGATCTCGGGCTTATCCGAGGGTGCCGCCGCCACAAACAGCGCGTTGTCGCACGCCAGGCTGTTCTGCGCCGTACCCGTTTTGCCTCCAACTGTTACGGGAACGGATTTGAGCCAATTTTTGATGCGGCTGTGATCCTCAATCACTTGCTCCATGCCCTCAAAGATCACGCCTTGCGCCGAATCCGAAAGTTGGATCGTATCGAGCACCGTCTCCTCGGTTTGGGTAAACGTGAACATCGGCTCGCTTTTTCCAAACTCATAAACGCTATGAAGCAGGTGCGCGGAATAACGCGTGCCTCCGTTTGCGAGCGTTGCTACGTAGGTCGCGAGCTGCAGGGGCGTTGCCTGATTGTCCGACTTCCCGATCGCCGCCTGCCACGTGTTACCGTCGCGCCAGATCTCGCCGATGTTTGCCTCCTGACGGTAGGTAGGTCCTGCCAGAACGCCGCTCTGTCCGCCGAGCTCCAAGCCCGTATCCCGTCCAAAGCCGAAGCGCCCCATATAATCCTCTATTTTGGAAATTCCCAAACGATCGCCAAGCTCACAGAAGAAGGTATTGCAGGATTGCGCGATCGCTGTCACAAGTCCTGTGTCCCCTCTGTGCGCAATGCCAAAGGTCGAGCAATCGATCGCCCATGCGCTGCCGTAGGGGTACTCTCCCCTGCAATTGATGACCGAAGAAGGAGAGATCTCCGCCTCCATCAGTGCCGCCGCCGCAATGCCGAGCTTGTAGGTCGAGCCGGGCTCATAGAGTCCGTTGAGCGCGCGGTTGATCAAGGGCTTTGCCTCATTCGCGACGATCGAATCGTAATCTCTGTTAAAGGTTGCGAGGTTGTAGGTCGGATAGGACGCGATGGCAAGCACGTCAAAGGTCTCGGGATCCATCGCGACTGCCGCTCCGGCATTACATCCGTAACCGTATATCGCATATCCCGCCGAACGGTCCACCACGTATTGCACGTTCTCCGCAAGTCCGTCCTCCGCCGCGATCTGCAAATCGATATCAATGGTCAGATAGACGTTCTTTCCCGAAATGGGCGGCGTGATCATCGTTTCCTTGATCACACGTCCGTCGGAATCGACCTCAATCTCCATGACACCGTCACTTCCGCGCAGATAGGACTCAAACGCAAGCTCACAACCCGATTTTCCAACGATCGCGTTCATCTGGTAGCCCAGACTGTTGTAATATTTCCATTCCTCGGAATAGATCGGTCCGACCTGACCGAGGATATGCGACGCATACCCCTCGTACTCGTACACGCGCGTGACGTTCGCGGTAAAATCCGCTCCCGCAACGCCAAGCTCGGAAACGTAGGGAATGAGCTGTGAGGACGAGGATAGCTCGACCGCCAGCTTATAATCGTTGGACGCATTGAAGCGAAGCGCATCCATGTCATAGCGCAGGCGCAAAAGCCGATCCACCTCCGCATCGGTAAACAGTCGCTCGCCCAGCACGTCGGTATCGAGCAGACCGTACTTTTCCGTATAGTATTCCACCAAGCCCTGCGGCGTGATATTCTCATCCAGCTTAAGATCGGCAACAATGCGCTTGAAGCGGTAATACGGAATGGAATCCCCGCCCGCGAACTCCGCCGTCGGCGTATAATGCGGGTACGTCCCCGCAAACGGGAAATAGATCTCCTTGTGCGACGTGCCCTCTCCGCATACCGCGATCGCCTCAAGCAGCTTCAAACTCGCCTCGTTCGATCTGTATACCGTCATTTTGGAGAAGGATGCGTGCGAGAGCACAAGATCGTAGGTATAGCGGTTGGAGACCAGCTTGTTGCCGTTTCGGTCATAGATCTCACCGCGCACCGCCTGCACCGTGACGCGCTGTGTCGTGGTCCCGGTGTCATAGCTGTTCTGCCGTCCCGAGATCTGGATATAAAACAGTCTGCCGAGGAAAAACACGCACACCACGCAAAACAAAACGGATATGATCAAATATCGGAACGTATAATCCCGTGCCGTCCTCTTCCACACAACGCCTCACTCCTTTCCCATGATTTTTAGTCTTTTTATATTACGAACATCAAAGCGCACACCGCCAAAAATACCCACACCGATGGATTGATGACAAGCATCTGTACCCACTCACGCGCGGTGACCGTGTAGATTCCTTGGCGCAGGGGCCAAAATTCCTTTCGATAGCTCAAAAACGCAATGATCGCACCGACAAGCGCCGCCAGCAGGGCAAGCATATAGATCGCCATCATCACAATTCCAATGATCTCAGACGGGATCGATGCAAAAATTCCACCCCACGACGCGCCCTCCATCAGCTTCTGCGCCTCTGCCGCATACACGCCTCCAACCAGATTGAGGATCATGTGCATGACGATGCTGTACAGAATATTGCCCGTTCGCGTGTACACAAGCCCGAAGATCATGCCGACCGCCGCCGCGTAGAAGAACTGATTGAAGTTGCCGTGAATGAGTCCAAACGCAATGCCCGAGAGCAAAATGGCGGGCAATTCGCCGTACGGGAGCAAGCGATCGATGACCAGCTTACGCAAAAACAGCTCTTCAAATACGGGCGCGAGCAAGACGGTAAAAATGAGATTCACCCACCAGGGCGAGGACATTGTGACCTGCTCGATCTCGTTGATCGCTTCTCTGCCGAGAAGTGCGGAAAACGCCTCGTTTGCCGCCGTGCCAATGATATTGCAAACGTAAACGCCTACAAAACAGATCGACAGGATCCCCCAAAATTTGAGCCCTCCGATCCGCTGCCTCTCCGGTCTCTTTACCTCCCTGCACCGGCGGAAGAAAAAGATGGAAAGCGGCATGGCAACCGCGTACATCGGCACCGAACTGATCGCCCAGGACCAAAACGCATCATCAAACATCCAAGGCGCGAATTGAACGACCGCGATGCTGACAAAAATCTGAATTGCAATGGTAAACAGAAAGATAAACGCGATCGCCAGCGCGATAAATCCAATATCTCTTCTGCCCCTTCGAATATCAAGCATACTGCCTCCAAAAAAGAAAAATATGATACATTCGGGGAAACCTCCATGTCGGACGTTTCCCCAAAACCATTCTCAAAGTGACTTATTTTACCTTGTAACGTACAAACTCGGAGAAATCTCCGTGCGTGCTCTGCAGCATTCTGCCAAGTCCCGCGCATACGCAATCCATGGGCTTGGGTGCCACGATCACGCGCACACCTGTCCGTTTGCGGATCGCCTCGTCAAGTCCGGGCAAAAGCGAGCCTCCGCCCACCATGACGATACCGAGATCGAAAATGTCCGCCGAAAGCTCGGGAGGCGTTTCCTCCAGAGTCATTTTGACCATCGAAATGATCTCCGAAATAGGCTCGCGGATCGCCTCACGGATCTCGTCGGTCGTAACCTCGATCGTGGTGGCAAGCCCGGTCTTGAGGTCTCTGCCGCAAACCTGCATGCTACCGCGATCAATGCCCTTGATCGCCGTTCCGATGCGAACCTTTAGCTTCTCCGCCGTGATCTCACCGATGAGCACGTTGCGGTACTGCTTTAGAAAATTGACGATCGCGATATCGATCTCATCTCCCGCGATTCGGATGGAATTGGACTGCACCACGCCGCCAAGGCTAATGACCGCCGACTCCGAAACACCGCCGCCAAGATCGACAAGCATTGCGCCTCTCGCCTTGTACACGTGGATACCCGCACCGACAGCAGCCGCGATCGGCTCATCGATCAGTCCCACGTTCTTCGCGCCCGCCTCAAAGGTCGCGTCCTCCACCGCGCGCCGCTCGACCTCAGTGATCCCGTACGGAATACACACAAGCGCGGAGGGACGGTTGAAGAGCGAGATCATGTCCAGACGCTCAAAAAAGTCGCGCAGCATCATTGAGGTGACCTGAAGGTCGGTGATCACGCCGTCCTTAAGCGGACGGAGCGCGCGAATGTTGCCGGGGGTCTTGCCAAGCATCAGCTTGGCTGTTCTTCCCGACGCAATGACCTCATGCGTTGCGCGATCGATGCTCACGACAGAGGGTGCGCGCATCACGATTCCCTTGTCCTTGAGATAGATCATTGTATTTGACGTACCGAGATCAATACCGATCTGCTTTGGCATTGCGCGCACCTCCCTTCTGCCGTTTGGCTCGTTTATAAAAATTCTTCTCCGAAAAGCTCGGAATACAGGGTACACATCCTGTGCACGGGCAAGCCCACGACGTTAAAATAACAGCCGCGAATTCCTTCGATCCACATGGACGCCAGCCCTTGAATGGCGTAAGCCCCCGCTTTATCGAAGGGCTCACCCGATTGCAGATAAAACGCGATCTGCCGCTCGGTCAGCGGCGCAAATTTCACGCGCGTGACGTCATGCGACACCCCGAGCGTATCCTTTCCGATCAGCGCGATCCCGCTGATGACCTCGTGCTCTCTGCCCGAAAGCATACGAAGCATCCTTGCCGCATCCTCTGCGTCGCGCGGCTTTCCCAGGATCCCTCCGTCTGCCGAAACAACGGTATCCGATGCGATCACGACCGTATCCGTCAGGTCTCTGCCCTCTGCCTCCAATCGCTCGAGCACCGCAAGACCCTTTCGCCTCGACAGCTCCTCTACCAGCGCACACGGGTCGGTCAGCGTGCTGCTCTCGTCCGTGTCCGCGGTCACCACCTCAAACCGCACGCCAAGATTTTGCAAGATCTCGCGCCGTCTGGGGGATTTTGATGCCAAAATAAAATTCATATCAGCCTCTCAAGAAAGCCCTTACAGCGGCAAGAGAAGGATTTCCCGTGCCGCTGTATGCGGATCTTTTACTTGCGCGCAATGGCAGTCTTTGCCGCCTCCGCGATATTTGCGGGAGTCAGACCGTATGCCTCAAGCAGTGCGGGAACCGTACCGGAATGTCCGTAGGTATCCTTCATTCCAACGCGCTCCATGGGAACGGGGCAGGTCTCACAAAGCACCTCGGCAACGGCAGAACCGAGTCCGCCGATAATGTTATGCTCCTCCGCGGTCACAACGGCACCCGTCTCACGAGCAGCCGCCTCGATGATCTCACGGTCGATGGGCTTAATGGTATGGATATTGACAACACGCGCGTCAATACCCTCTGCCGCCAGAAGCTCGCGTGCCTCAAGTGCCATCGCAACCATAATACCCGTTGCAACAATCGTCACGTCCTTGCCGTCCGCAACCTTCACACCGCGACCAAGCTCAAACTTGTAGTCGGCGTTATCGTTGATGACCGGAACCGCGTATCTGCCAAAGCGCAGATAGAACGGGCCCTCGGTCGACAGAGCCGCCTCAACGGCAGCCTTTGCCTCAACCGCATCCGCAGGATTGACGATCGTCATTCCGGGGATGGTGCGCATAAGCGCAAGGTCCTCGTTGCACTGATGCGTCGCACCGTCCTCACCGACGGTAATGCCCGCGTGAGTCGCGCCGATCTTGACGTTGAGGTGAGGATATCCAATGGAGTTACGGACCTGCTCAAACGCTCTTCCTGCCGCAAACATTGCAAAGCTGGATGCGAATACGGTCTTTCCCGTGGTCGCGATTCCTGCCGCAACGCTCATCATGTTGCCCTCTGCGATGCCGCAATCAAAGAATCTCTCGGGATATGCCTTCTTGAATTTTACCGTCTTGGTTGCCTCTGCGAGGTCGGCATCCATGACTACGAAATCATATTTATCTGCGAGCTCTACAAGCGCTGCGCCGTAAGCCTCGCGGGTTGCAATCTTCTCTGCCATTTTCTTTTCCCCCTATCACTGATTCAGCTCTGCCATTGCCTGCGCGTACTGCTCATCGTTAGGCGCAGAGCCATGCCAATTGACCTTGTTCTCCATGAAGGACACACCCTTGCCCTTGACCGTCCTTGCAACGATCGCGGTGGGCTTGCCCTTGACGGTCTTCGCCTCGTTGAACGCAGCCTCGATCTCATCAAAGTTATGACCGTCGATGCGGATCACGTAGAAGCCAAACGCCTCGAGCTTCTTGTCGTGCGGATAAGGATTCATGACCTCGGTAACCGGTCCGTCGATCTGCAGTCCGTTGCAATCGAAGATCGCGCAGAAGTTATCAAGCTTGTAGTGTGCTGCAAACATGCAAGCCTCCCAGACCTGTCCCTCCTGGCTCTCGCCGTCACCGACAGCGGTATAAACGCGGTAATCCTTCTTGTCGATCTTTCCTGCCAGCGCCATTCCCGCCGCGGAGCTGATGCCAAGGCCCAAAGAGCCTGCGGACATATCCACACCGGGGGTGAGCGTCATATCGGGATGTCCCTGCAAGCGCGTGCCGATCTTACGGAGCGTTTTGAGCTCCTCCACGGGGAAAAAGCCGCGCTCTGCGAGCGTTGCATAAAGTGCGGGTGCACAGTGTCCCTTGGAAAGAACGAAGCGGTCGCGATCCGCGCGCTTGGGATCTGCGGGATCGATATTCATTTCCTCGAAATACAGATAAGTAAGAATATCGGTAATGGAGAGCGATCCGCCGGGATGTCCCGATTTCGCCTCGTGAGTACCTTCAATAATGCCCTTTCGAATTCTCCGAGCGATCGCTTGGAGCTGTTCTTTTCTGGTTTGTTCCATTGTAGTCCTCCTGACTGTTTTTTTCACCTGGCACGGTGTATTTTACTTCACCTTATATTATAGACTAAAATTGCACCGTTGTCAAGAGGACGAGCAAGACGTATCTGCGTTTCCCGCAAACTTTTTGCAAAAAAGCCATAAAAAGGGCACGGATCGCACCTTCTTTCGGTGTATCCGTGCCCATGCGCGCGACATCATCCTCTACGGTATCTTCTTCTGAAATCGCGCGGTGAGAGTCCCGTCATCCGCTTGACCAGCTCGGAGAAAAACTTCACGTCTCGATAACCAACCATCTCCGTGATCTCGGAGAGCGAATGCTTGGTGGCGGAGAGCAAGCGACAGCCCTGCATCACGCGATAATTTTGCAGATAATTGACAAAGGACACCCCCGTATCCTCTTTAAATCGCTTACTGATGTATGGCAGACTGTAATTGAGGCGTGTGGCAAGCTCATGAAGCGTCAGTGGCTCCATATAGTGCTCGGCGATATACTCCGTCAAAAACGAGCTGATATTCTGCCCTGTCGCCGCCGCCTGAACACCGTCGATCCTGCGCATCGTCAGCATCAGAATTTCGATCAGATAGCAACGGATCAAGGCTCGATAGCCCGCCGCATGGCGTTGCATCTCCTCCTCGATCTTGGCGAGCAGAGCACGCACCTCGCCCGTATCGTCGTGAAATACCGTGCGCGACGGATTTTGCACCATCGCCTGCATATTAAAATCCAAAAGATAATGCTCCAGCACCGAGCGCAAGCTCTTGGTATCCTTGAGCACGGGATCAAGCAGCTCCGGCAAAAACAGACAGTCGATGTTTGAAAACCCATTGCTTCCCATGCTGGAATAGCTATGTCTGCTTCCGTAGTCCACAATGCAGTAATCCCCCTCACGCAAAACCACCTTCTGCCCGTCGAGATTATGCTCCACGGCGTTTCCCGTAATGTAGGTCAGCTCCAAAAAATTATGCTCGTGCATATTGACGTGAAATTGCGCAAGATGTGTCTCCAAATAAAACTTCTCTCTCGCCAAGATCGCGTCGATTCGTCCAAGCTTGGGTGTCACCCCTATCGTTTGCATAAAAACGCCCCCCAAAAAAGCAACAATATCGGTTGTTTTATTATATCACATTTGCTATACTATATGCAAGAGGATTTTTTAATTTTTTTAAGGAGACAAACAAATGAAGAACATGGCAAAATGGATCACTTCCCCCATTGATCCCGAATATTCCGTTGTAACCTTCCAAACCGAATTTTTTCCAAAAAAGGAAATCAAAAAAGCGACCGTCCACGCATCCGCGATCGGCGTTTACACCTTTTCTCTCAACGGCGCGCGCGTTGGGAAAGGTGTGCTTGCCCCGGGTTGGACGAGTTACCCCAAGCGCGTTCAATACCAGACCTATGACGTGACCGACGCTCTCAAGGCATCCAACACGCTCTCCTTTGGAGTTGGCAGCGGTTGGGCTGTGGGACACCTGATGCAGACCACGCACAGCTACCGCGATCAGATCGCCTTCATTGCGTGGATGGACGTCGTCTATGCAGACGGAACGAGCGAAGCTGTGGCAACCGATGCCTCCTGGGACGTTTACACCAACGAAGTCCTGTTTGCCGAGATCTACAACGGCGAGACGGTGGACAAAACCGCCGAGATCCGTCACCTTGGCAAGGCAGTTCTCGCCGCAGACATCAAGACCCGTCTCGTCGCGCAGGAGGGTGAATGGATCGTTGAAAATGACCGCATTACCCCCATTGAGCTGATCCGCACTCCAAAGGGAGAGACCGTAATCGACTTTGGTCAGAACATGACGGGCTACGTTGAGGTCACTATCCAAGGACCGCGCGGCAGCCGTGTGCTCTTCCATCATGGAGAGGTGCTTGACCGCGACGGCAATTTCTACAATGAGAACTACCGCTTGGCACGCAACGAAATGACCTACGTGCTCAGTGGAGGCAAGGATGTTTTCAAGCCCGCATACTCCTTCCAGGGCTTCCGTTACATCCGCATTGAAGAATATCCCTTCGACGAGGTCGACCTGAATAGCTTCTGCGCCATTGCCGTACACTCCGAAATGGCGCGTACGGGTCGCTTCCGTTGCGGAAACGAGAAGATCAACCAGCTCTACCACAACGTCATCTGGGGACAGAAGAGCAACTACCTCGATATTCCGACCGACTGCCCGCAGAGAAACGAGCGCCTCGGCTGGACGGGTGACACGCAGGTATTCTGCCGTACTGCCGCGATCAACTACAACGTCAAAAAATTCCTTAATAAATGGATGAACGACGTTGCGCTGGAGCAAGGAAAGGACGGTGCCGTTCACGGTGTCGTTCCCGACGCTCCCAACGCGCGTCCCAAGCGCATTTCTGCCGCATGGGGAGACTGCGCGTGCATTGTGCCGTGGGAGATCTACCTCGCGTACGGCGACAAAAAGCTGCTTGCGCGCCACTTCCCCACTATGAAGAAGTGGGTAGATTATCTTCACAGTGCCGGCAACGAAGAATTTTTGTGGCTGCAGGGACTCCACTACGGCGACTGGCTCGCAATGGATGCGGGTGAGGATTCCTACGTTGGCGCAACCTCCAATGACCTTATTGCTTCCGCATTTTTCGCGTATTCCACGGAACTGTTGATCAAGGCGGGCGAGGCACTTGGCAAGGATATGAGCGAATATCGCACGCTTCACCAAAATGTCCGCCGGGCATTCCGCGCGTACTTTATGGAAAACGGTATGCCAAAGGAGGAATTCCCCTTCACGGAGATCTCCGTCGGAGGCCGTGCCCCCGTTGACACGGTACGAAAGGGTGTGACACAGACCGCTCTGACTCTGATTCTGCACTTCAACCTCTGCAACGATGACGAGCGTCCCGCACTTGCCGCAAAGCTCGTAGAGCTGATCCGTGACTTTGATATGCGCATGACCACGGGCTTTGTAGGTACGCCCTACATTCTCCACGCGCTCTCGGAAAACGGCTACACAGACGTCGCCTACGCGCTTCTGATGCAGGAAAAGAACCCCTCCTGGCTCTATTCCGTTACTCACGGTGCCACCACCATGTGGGAGCACTGGAACAGCCGCAAGGAGGACGGCACCTTCTGGAGCACCGATATGAATTCCTTTAACCACTACGCGTACGGAGCGGTATACGATTGGATCTTCGGTGTCGCTTGCGGCATCAAGCCTCTCTCCCCCGCTTACCGTGAGGTCTCCATTGCGCCTCAACCAAACAAGTGCCTTGGCTTTGCCGACACCTCCATTGACACCGCGCTCGGTACCCTTCGCGCGCATTGGTACTACAAGGGAGACGACGTTTACTATGAATTCGAGATCCCCGCAGGCATGACTGCACACGTCACGCTCCCCTCGGGCTACAAAACATTGCTCACAGGTGGCACCTTTTCTCTCGCCGACAAAAACTAAGCAACAAAAAAAGGAAGCAACCGTTTTGGTTGCTTCCTTTTTTGTTTATTGACCTCTCAGAGCTACCATATACTCAGGTGCCTCTGCGCCCTCAAACAGGTGCAGGAGCATTGCCTCCATACCCTCTGCGATCTTACCGTATCCACGCCAGTTGGGGTGCGTGGTATCGGGAGTACCCGTATCGGTATGGATGTTGTAGTAATCTCCGTGTGCCTCTTTCTCTGCCTCGAGAATCTCCGCTTCGGTCTTATCTGCGAAATCCTCCGACTTTTCCGCACAGGTCAAGCCCTCGCCGGTCAGATTTTCAACCGTGTAGCGCTCCATGTCATAGAACTTCACGTCGTAGCCCTCAGCAAGCAGTCTCTCTGCGGTTGCAAGCTGAATGACACGGATCGCCGCGTCATTTCTCTCGGTCCCGCCTGCAGTGGTATCGGTCTTACCGTCGCAACGGTGAGGCGCATTCATGAATACGAAGGTAGCATCGGGAGAGCCTGCGGAGATTTTGGTAAGCAAAAGCTTTGCCTCCTGGTAGAACTCCTCCTTCAGAGTCCACTTCCATGATGCTGCGCCGCTGTCACGTCCTGCATCGTTGGTACCGAGCATGATGAGGACCATATCAAACTCAAAATCCTCTCTGTCGGACTCTGCCAATAGGCTTGTAAACTTTGCGGTATCATTGTAGTAGTACGGACCCTTGTCGGGATAAACCGTCTGGTCGGGGTCACGCAGGGTGGAGTTACCCTGACCGTAGTTACAAATCAGATAATCCTTCCAAAGCTCTCTCTGAAGAACAGCGGGCCAGCTGAGGAACTGCTCGAGATACGTAGCGGTCGCGCTTCCCATAATGGTCTGTGCAAAGCCGCTCGGATCACCGTAGTTGTTGCCGTCCGGGACACCCTGAGAGCCACGGGTGATCGAGTCACCGATGGTTGCAACTGCCTTGAAATCATACGCCTTGGTGAAATTCATCTCCTTGGTGATGTTGATAGCCGTGGGGGAGAATCCGCTATCGTTGTTGTCTGCGAGATAATCCGTATCGTCCTCGTGAGGAACGTTGGAAAGATCGATAGGCTCCGGCGTTTCCTCGGGAATGTACGCATCGGGATCAGCGAGCACACGCTCAAACTCGTCGATCGCATGCCAGGTTGCACCGTAGGAGCCGCCGCAGATGATGTACTGCGTTGCATACTCGGTCTCAACATCGCTGTTGAAGCCGCAGAAATACTGGTCGATCTTCAGGTTTGCCGCAGTCCTGGTAGAAGCCGCTCTTGCGGTAAATCCAACGAGGATCTCGTAACGGGTTTCATTCTTTACCAGCGGGTCGGAATCCTTGTATACGGGGATCTCGTAGCCAAAGTTATCCAAGATCAACTTCTGCAAGCGCATTGCGGTCTCAAAGTCGAAATCCGCCTTGTTGTTATCGCCCAGAAGCAGATTCTCATAGCCCTCAAATCCGCTCTCCATCAGATCCTCCCACGCGGTGTTACCGGTTCTGGAGTTGTAGGTCTTCTCCATCTGAGAGCGACCGTAAATGATCTTGTAGGAGGTGATATTTACACCGCCGAGCAGGAGCTCCTCGTTGTGAGGCATATCCTCGGGCTCGGGATCGTTGGTAGGTGCCTGCGTCACGGGGGGCGCCGTCGTGGTGGTCGGCTTCTTGGTCGTGGTGACACCGGGGGTGGTCTCCTCGGGGGTAGTCACCGTCGTTTCGTCGTCATCGGTGGTTCCCTTCACGTCCTCATCGCCGCCAAAGCACGAGGTGCAAAGCATGCAAACGACAAGCAAAACGGTCAGAAAACTCATCCATTTTGTTTTTTTCATGTTATCTCTCCTTCAAACAAAAGATTGATTCACTTTTAGGGACAAATGTTCAACTATAATTATACCAAATCATATCATATTTGTCAACCGAAAGATATATTTTTTTACAACTTGTAAATTGTCAACAAAATCAAAAATGCAAAATTGGAAAAAATGACAACAAAAAAACGAGAGGTCCCGAAGGACCTCTCGAAAAAGATTGTTTTCTGCCGATATTAGCCAATATCAATCATGTAGATGGGCTTTGCACCGCCTGCGAGAATGTACTGTACAACCGTATACACACCGTCAGCCATCTTGTTGTAGCCGCGGAAGTTCGGGTGCGTACCCTCGTTCTTGGTGTAAGGCGTGTGGATGTTGTAGTAGTCGCCGTGGCATGCCTTCTCCTGCTCAGCGTAGTCGCCTGCAGTGGTGTGACCGGGACAAGGCTCTGCGCCCTCGTTTACAAGGTTATCCTTGGTGTACTCGCCCATGTTGAAGTGATAGAAATCATATCCCTCTGCCTTGAGAGCCGTTGCGGTCTCCTTCTGGACGCGACGCATATTCTCGTCATTCGCCTCGTTTCTGTTGAAGCCGACTCCGTCAAATGCGTGAGGAACGCTGTTGATCACAAACTTGCAGTTCGGGTTGGAGTTTGCAAGGAACTCATCCGCGATCGCCTTGATCTCGTTGCGATACTCGGTCTCTCTTTGAGCGTTTGCCGCAACAGAGCCGGCATCGTTGGTGCCGTGCTGCAGGAATACGAGATCAAACGCAACAGTCTCCATCGTAACCTTGCACTTGTTCCACTCTGCACTACCGCCGTAGTAGTTGGAGTTACCCAGATTGATTGCCGTGGAAGCGCCGCGACCGAAGTTGTAGACCACGCCTTCCTTCCACATCAATCTCTGGAGATTTGCGGGATAGGAGAGGTAGTATCTGTAGTAGGTCTCGGTTGCGTTGCCGCCGAAGAGAGTAGACGCACCGCCGGGACCGCCGTAATCGTTACCGTCGGGAAGTGCCTGCGAACCGCGGGTGATAGAGTCACCGATGGTCGCGATCTTCTGCATCGTGTAAGTGCCGGAGAGGTTACCTGCCATCTTGAGGTTGTAATCCACGCCGTTTTCCAGCGTTGCGAAGAGCTCCTCAAGCGCGTCGACTGCGTGCCAGGTTGTACCGAATGCACCGCCGCAAACGACGATCTTGGTATCATCGATCTTGAAGGTGTAATCATCGTCGAGCATGCGTGCAAGTGCTGCGGATTGCGACTTTGCGCGGTTGGTAAAGCCGACAAGGATCTCGTAATCGCTCTCGGGAGTGATCACGTCATCGGAGGTGAATGCAGGATCTGCGCCGATGTCGTAATCCGGAACGACCTCAAGCATCACACCGTACTCTGCGTAGATCAAATCGCGAAGTCTCTCTGCGGTCTGCTTGTCGTAATCGTATCTTGCACCGAGAAGCGTATCGCCATACTCAACATACTGACCCGTCGGGGTAGTAGCGTCGGTATAGATCTGCATCCTTACGTTGCTAAGATCACCAAAGAGGGTCTTGCCGGAATTGGAGCCGTAGGTCTTGTAGATGGGGCTCTGTGCGTATACGATCTTATACTCGGAAATGGAAACGCCGTTGACGGTGAGTCCGTTGGGAACGACCTTACCCTCGTTGTCATAGTTGCTCCATGCCTTGAGACGTGCGAGCTGCGTGTTGGAGTACAAGCTCCAGCCGCCGAGGTAGCACTCGTTACTTGCCATTGCGGGGAACTTATAGTCAATACCGTCAATGGTCGTCTCTTCGGTTGCGCGGTCCTCAAACGCAGATTTCGCAACCTGTGCGACACTGCGCGCACGGTCCTTGTTGGTATCGTCGTAATCTGCGTAGAAGGTAAAGCTTCTGTTGCCGTACTCAACGGTCAGGTATGCGATCGCAGAGAAGGACAGATTGATGTTTGCGTCCTTGATCTTGTTGAGCGCGCCTGCGAAGTAGTAGTTATCCACATCCTCGGAGAGGAATTCCTGCTCGTAAGGAACGAGCACGTACATGGTCCTGCCCGCGCCGGTAAGAGCGTCGAGTGCATCCATCTTATCGTAGGATGCTACGACCTTTGCAAGGTTGAGGTTGTCGGTAGGAGCGATGAGCGTACCGAACTCGAAGTCGACGTCCATTGCTCTCAGATCCGCATAGGTCTTCTTGGAGATCGCGCTGTCAAAGCGGATACCGGACTCGTCGGTTGCCATCGAGTCGAGACGGACCTTTGCCTTGTCAAGCGTTTCGATATCGATATAAGCAACACCCTCGGGGTTGAGCTTGAAATCACCCAGGTTATAGTGCTCGGGGTAAAGCACACCGTTGACGGTGATACCCGTACCGCCCACATAGAGCGTATCCTGGTTGCAGTAGGTCATGAAATCTTCTGCATCGGTGAAGCAGTCTTCAATGTCCATATATGCGCAACGTGCGGAGCCTACAAGACCGTAGGTGCCGTTGGTGTTAAGCGCAATGCACTCGCGGAGGTTGACCGTATAACGGCGTGCGGTTTCAGGGTTTCCGTTTCTCGAGGAGCCTGCGTAACCGATGATACCGCCGGAGAGATAGCCGGACTTAACCGCACCGATGTTAAACGCGTTTACGATGTCGTGTACGGGAAGATTGGTTCTTTGGTTGTCGTTGGAGATACGTCCGATGATACCGCCGTACGCTTGGTTACTGGTAGCACCGACGCCATTGACCGAGCCCTCATTGTAGAGATTTTCCATCTCTGCCGCAGTGGTTGCATCAGCGCTTACGTTCACGCCGCCCGCAATACCGCCAAGGTAGTGGGTGCTTCCTTTGGATGCATAAATATCTCCATAGTTGGAAACCTCATTATAAGTAGAGTTTCCAATCCAGTGGCCGGAGATACCGCCTACCCAGAAGGTACCTGCGTTATTAACAGCCTCTGCGGTGATGTCACCGTGATTCTCTGCCTTTCTGATCCATGTCGTACCGGAGGATACGTCAGCGTTAATACCGCCAATTCTGCGTTCGCCACCGCTGGCTTTGCTCAGCGTAATATTTCCATAGTTCTTAACGTTATCTATCTGTACCGCGCTAAGATTTCCCGCAATACCGGCGATCCTCCAAGGACTTGCATTGCCCTCGCAAATGATCTCGCCGTTGTTGACTGCCGTGTTGATCACAGCAGACGCGACATTTCCGACGATACCGGTAACCGAGCAAACTCCCGTTACCTGCGCCTTGCACTTGATCATACCGTTGTTGGTTGCGTCATTGATGGTGCCCGCTGCCATGGTCGCAGCGATACCGGCGATGAGCCAAGTTGCTTCAGCACCCTCACAAATGATGTCACCCTCGTTAACCACCTTGGTAAAGGTCGTCTTGGGTTCTACCTTACCGACAAGACCGCCAACCAGGCAGTTGCCGGCAGCCGTATCTGTGGATTTTACGGTCACGGTACCGTAGTTGGTGGAATTGGATACAGAGCCGTCTGCACCCGACTGGATATGACCCGTGAGACCGCCGATCTGTGCCCCGGCGCCAAGTCCCGTTACGGTCACGTCACCGCGGTTTACGCTGTCGGAAACCGTCAAGCAATTCTGCACACCCGTCAAGCCGCCAACCCAAGGTGCGTTGGCCGCGCCGTTGGTGTACGTAAGAGTAACCTTACCCGTGTTCTCGGCGTTAACAAGCTTTGCGCCTGCCGCCGAGCCGGAGAAATATCCGATGATACCGCCAACGATCGTGTTACTGGAGCCACCGCTCTTGGTAACCGTAATGTCACCGGTATTGGTGTAGCCGGTGAAATTGCACTCCTTGTGAGAGGTACGTCCGACGACACCGCCGACTGCGATGGATGAGTTTGTGGTCGTTACGGTAATATCACCCTCGTTGCGGCACGCACCCATTGCGGAGCGCAGTACTGCAGGGCAACCAAAAACGCCGCCGATGTTTGCGGGGCTACCGTTCGATGCGTTTAAAGTAATGTTCATATCACCCTTGTTGACCAGGCCGGAGCCCCAAGGTCCCTGCGTAGTGGATGCAACGACACCACCATAGTGCAGTTCAGCCCCCGCCTTGGTGCTAACAACGGTAATCTTCGCCTCGTTGACAAGGTTGGTAAGCGCTCCGCCCTGATAGTATGCAAGCACACCTGCAACGAAGACCCGATCTGCGCTCGAGCTGTTGATATCACCCTTTACGGTACAGCCGGAAAGATCTGTACCAAAGACCGATCCAACCAAACCGGAGACCACGCAAACACCACCGATGTCTCGAACGTCAATATCCACGGTTGCGGTTACGTTCTTGACCGTAGAATTTACAGCAAGTGCCGCTACGGTAGCTACGGCATTTTTACAATTGCTCATAGCAGAACCGTTGCTCTTCAGCGAAGGCATTCCGTATTCCTTCAGTTGGGGGTCAAGGATCTTGACCTCAAGCTTGAGGTTCTGAATCGTAGACTTCTGAATAGAAGTAAAGAGTGCGCATCCGTTTGCGTACTGATAGTCTGCACCTGCGGTCAGCTTCAAGCCGCTGACGGTGAAGTTTCCACCGTCAAACACTGCGTTATAGAGCGTGTTCGTACCGAGAGCCGCATTGTCTTTAACGTACTCGGCGGTTCCGAGCAACGTTGCGGAGTGACCGATCGGTCTCCACTGATGCGCGGACATATCGACGTCTGCCGTCAGCTTGAAGTAGGTCTTCTCTGCCTTTGCGTTCAGAGCGCCGCCCTCAAGGTACTTTGCAAAATATGCAAGCTGATCTGCCGTGGCGATCTGATATGCCGTAGCCTCGGACTTACCGTCACCGCCTGCAAATGCAGTTGCCGTTGTCTTCTCGTCCCACCAAGTCGTGGGCTGGGTTCCGTGATCCTCCTCAGCGCTGACGCTGACCGTGGTCGCAACGACCATCGAGGAGAGGACCATCAAAACTGCCAGAAGCATAGAAATAATTCTTCTTGCGTTTTTCATGATTTGTTTCCTTTCTCAAATTCAAAAATGATCTTTTTGGGGGTCACGCGCCGGGAATCTCGCCGATTTCACCGATCTGCCAATCCTTGTCGGTTACAGCAGGCACCTCCATGCCGTGCTCCTCGCCGACGGACGCTGTCAGAATATCCTGCGCTGTCAAAAAGACCAGTTCTGCCTGCGGTTTTGAATACCTTTTCATAGGAATCCTCCTTTCCTGTTCTCGAGAGTATTACTCTCCGCATTTTGGTATACACAATTATTATACCATTTTCAGCCATTTGAGGCAAGTGTCAAATCCACACAAATCAAACAGATTTTTTTAGTCATTTCCAACAAAAAAAGAGAGACTCCCGAAGGAGCCTCTCAATTTTCTTAAATTACTGAACGTCGATCATGTAAACCGGCTTCTCCGCACCGTTGAGAATATAGTCAACGACGGAGTAAACAGCCTCTGCGATCTTGTTGTAGCCGCGGAAGTTCGGGTGCGTACCGTCATGCTTGCCGTTCGGGGTCTCACAGTTGTAGTAATAGCCGTGAGCTGCCTCCTCTGCGGTCGAATCGATGTTCTCGGCAGGAGCATCGTAGCACTCGCAGGAGGTATTGACAAGATTTTCGCGAGTAAAGCTGTTCATGTCGTAATGATATACGTCATAGGTCTCTGCAAAGATGGTTACCATTTCCTTCTGGATTGCTGCCATTGCCATGGTGTTGTGCTCTTCCGTGTTGGAATCGGTATCAAATCTGTGCGGAATGTTGTTGAAGATAAAGGTTGCGTTGGGCGAGCCCTCGAGGATCTTATCCATGAGGTTCTGTACCTCTGCGCGGAACGCTGCCTTATCCTCCTCGATCCAGTTGTAGGCACCGGTTGCCTGGCTGTACATGCCGGGACGGGTGGAGTCGTTGGTTCCGTGCATCATGAATACGAGATCGAAATCAACGTCGGAGTTGGAGGTGTTGTAGCAGTTGTTCCAGTGATCGGTGCTTGCGTAGTAGTTACCGGGGTTGTTGTAGTTGCCCGCGGTAGAGTTGCCGCGACCGAAGTTGTAAACGTATGCATCCTTCCAAAGCATTCTCTGGAGATTTGCGGGATAGGAGAGGAACTGCTCAAGATAGATTGCCGTGGTAGTTCCGCCGAAGAGATCATTCGCGCCGCTGTTGCCGCCGAAATCGTTATCGGGAAGTGCCTGCGAGCCGCGGGTGATGGAGTCACCGATGCACGCGATGATGGTCATGTCTGCCTTTGCGGACATATTGCCTGCCATCTTGAGGTTGTAGTTCTCGCCTGCATGCTCACCGAGAATAGCCTTGAGAGCCATAGCTGCATGCCAGGTTGCACCGTAGGAGCCACCGCATACAACGATATCATCATCGTTGATCATGAGCGTGAACTCATCGGGATCCTGTGCGAAGATCGCAGCGGACTGCGTCTTTGCTCTGTTGGTCTGACCAACGAGGATCTCGTACTGTCCCTCAGGGGTGATCACGTCGTCGGTGGGAACGCTTGCATCGCCGCCGATGTCATAATCCGGAACGACCTCAAGCTCAACGCCGAAGGTGTCCTTGATCGCATCGCGGATCGCGATCGCGGTCTGGAAGTCGTAATCGTAGGTTGCGCCGAAGAGCACGTCACCAAACTCGATGCTGCCCGTGCCGTCGTCAAGCGCCAGCGTGACGTTGTGGAGATCTCCGTAGAGGGTCTTGCCGGAGGTAGAGCCGTAGGTGCTGTAGATGGGGCTCTGCGCGTATACGATCTTATACTCGGAGATAGAAACGCCGTTGACGGAGAGACCCGTGGGAGCTTCCTTACCCGTGTTGTCGTAGCTGCTGTATGTCTTCAGCTTTGCGAGCTGTGCGTTGGAGTACAAGCTGTAATTGCCGAGATAGCACTCGTGATCCTCGTTTGCGAGGTACTTGTAGTCGATACCGTCAATGGTGACACGCTCGGTTGCACGGTCCTCAAATGCCATGGTTGCAACCTGTGCGATGCTACGTGCGCGCTCGGTGTTCGCTACGTCATAATCTGCGTAGAGCTTGAAGGTGAGCATATCGTCGATGGTGATCGTGATGCACGCGATCGCGGTGAAGGAAAGGTTGTAGTTCGTGGTCTTGATCTGGTTGAGCGCACCTGCGAAGTAGTACTTATCGCCGGAGGTATCACCGTATTCCGCAGGATCCAGGAATTCCTGATCGAAGGGAATGACCGTGTAACGCTTACCGCCGAGCGCGTTCATAGCCTCGAGCTTATCGTATGCGTTTGCAACGGAGGTGATCGCAAGATTCTGCGTGGGAGCAATGATCGTATCAAAGTCGATATCGACATTCGTCATTGCCTTGATCTCATCGTAGCTCTCCTTGGTAATGTAGCTATCGAAGCGGATACCCGACTCATCGGTTCCCGCTGCATCCAGACGGACGCGAGCCTTATCCAGGGTAGCGATCTCAACGTGTGCACAGGTATCGTCGTCGGGGTTGTACGCGATCGAGTTACCCTCGACGTTAACACCATTGACAGTTACGAGGAACTGCTGACCGACGGAATCCTTGTTTGCACTGTTCTGGTTGAAGTAGTTGAGGAAATACTCGGTGTTACCGAAGCAGTTCTCAAGAACGAGCGCATCGTTACGGAGAGAGCCGACGAGAGAGTATGCCGCGCCGGTGCCGTAGCTGATGCAGTTGGTGAGGTAAACGGTGTAGGCATTGGTAACAACGCCGCCGGATACAGACTCCGCACGGGTGTGACCGATGATGCCGCCGGACATGGGAATGCTTTCAACGTCACCGACGGTGAAGCAGTTCTCGAAGTGAATGTCGCCTGCAACAGTACCTGCGGATACACGTGCGCAGATACCTGCAGCCGCGTTGTTTCCGAGACCTGCAATCGCAACTTCACCGTAGTTGGTTGCATTGTAAACGCCTCTTGCAGCAGCCGCCGCTACGGGCATTGCAACACCGACGATACCGCCTGCGCTGCAGTCACTGTCCGAAGTGGTGGTCGAGGATACGTTTGCATAGTTGATAGCACCGTCAAGCAATGCGCCGGCGTAGATGCGTCCGACGATACCGCCTGCATCGGTTCCGGTCCAAGAGGTCTTGCTTGCGTTGACGGTTGCGTAGTTGACTACAGTCGTAGCCTTTGCAGTATCGGCAAGCTCACCGAATACACCGCCGATAAAGAGCGATGCGCCTTTGTTACTCGTGAAATCAACCTTGGAGCCCAGGTTGGAGACGTTGGTCGCGGTCGTGCTTCCGCGGAGGTTTGCAACACCGCCAAGCTTAAGAGTGGAGTTGTCCTCGCGTCCATCCTGCGTGGTCGCAATAACATCCACCTTGTTTGTGATATTCGTCAGGGTCGTGGTTCCCTCTGCGAGACCTACAACACCCGCGATGTAGTTACCCGTGTTGGTAGCTCCGATGCCGCCCACGTTGGTGGCTTCCTTCGCACCCTGCGTGAAGGTGATGCTGAGCGCACCGCTGTTGGTAAGGTCGGTCAGCGTTGCCGCATTGCCCGCGTAACCGATGAGACCGCCGATGTGGAGCGCGTGTCTCTCGTTTCCGCCCTTGGTAAGGTTATCGGTCTTGATGATACCCTTGTTCTCGCAGTTCTTAACGGTTCCGTCCTTCTGCTGAGCAACGATACCGCCCATGTAGACGTAGTTCTGTCCCGTACCCTTCGTCTGGCGAACGGTACCGGTGTTGGTACAATTGTCGATTACGGCGCCCGTCTTCTGCATCTCCGCAGCGATACCTGCGACCTTACCGACAGAGCCGTAGCTGATGGAGTTGGCAACGGTAATGTTACCGTTGTTCGTACAGCCGCTGACCGTCAGGTTGGGGTCACCGAATGCTGCCAGAATACCGCCGACAGAACCAAGCTCGGAGCAGTTGTAGGTGATATCACCGTTGTTTACACAATCCTTGATCGTGTTGGAAAGGAAGTACGCAACGATACCGCCCACGTAACGGGTCTGTCTGTTGCCGTCATAAGAGCTCTTATCGGTCAGGGTGATCTTACCGTTTGCCGTATTTTCACAGCTGATCAGCGCGTTTCCGCCGCTCGAGGAGCGGTGCATCAAGCCCGCGATACCGCCGACGTGGAACTTACCGACGCTGGAGTTGGTAACGGTAATGGGACCGTCATTCTTACAGCCCGTGACCTCGAGATGGATCATCTGACCGATCAAGCCGCCGACACCGGTCTCAACGGTTTCAACCACGGTGTCCACAGCAACCACGCTAACCGCACCTGAGTTCTGCGCGTTCTTCAGCGTAGAGCCCGCAACGGTTGCGTTGTAAATACCGAAGAGACCGCCAACGTACTGGTTCGCAGACGACTTCGCGTTGACGTTCAGCGTGATCGCACCGGTATTGGTCATACCGCCGGTCATCGTGTTCTTAGCACCGGTATTGGAGAATCCGCCCGTAATACCGCCAAGGTATACGGCAGCGCCGCTCGTCGTAACGGTAACGGCACCCTCGTTCTTCAGGGTTGCAAAGTAGTAGGGGATCGCATGAGATGCGCCGACCACACCGCCGATCATGGAATAGGTGGTGGTGGCACCGGTCAGGGTTACGTTGATCGCACCCTTGTTGGTATTTGTGCTGCCGCTCGCGAAGGTTCCCGTTTTTGCGATCAAGCCGCCAACGTTTACCTGAGAAGCGGAGGTAACGGCAATGGTCGCCTCGTTCGTCATCGTGTTCAGTGCAGCACCGGTGTGGTAGCCCAGAACGCCGCCGACCCAAACCTCCTTGGAAGCGGGAGCCGTGATCTTCATATCACCCTTTACGGTACAGCCCGTAACAGCCGCATTGGATGCCGTGTAAGCAACCACGCCCGCATAGATGTATGCACCGCCCGTTCCGTTGACGTCGAGATCCAGGGTAACGGTGCTGTTTCTGATCTGCGAGGTGCCGGTTGCATACGCAACGATACCCGCAACACCTACGCTGTTATTCAAGGATGCGGTAGAGGTGAGCACGGGATTGAGGATCTTGACCTCAAGGTTGAGGTTCTCAACGACTGCGGTGTCGCTCAAAGCGGAGAACATTGCGCAGCCTCTCTCGTACTGATAGCCGGAGATCGCCTCGCTCGCCGTCAGCTTCAGGCCCGTGATCTTACAGGTCGCGCGACCGGAAAGCTTGAACTTATACGGAGCGTAAACGGGCTTCCACTGATGCGCGGACATATCGAATACGCCGCCGCAATCGTTACCTCTGATATAGAAGTAGGTTATAGCGGTTGCACCGTTGAGCGCGCCGCTCTCAAGGTAGTATGCCATGTATGCAAGCTGAGTGGGATTATCGATCAGCCATGCCTTAGCATCGGACGTACCGTCGTTGTTGGTAGGATTGGAGAATACGTCCGCAGGCTTTGCGTCTGCGCCGTACGTGGAAATGACCACGTCATGCCACCAGGTGGTGGGCTGCGTTCCGTGATCCTCCGCCTCTTCCGCAGCGCTGACGCTGACCGTGGTCGCTGCGACCATAGAGGAGAAGACCATCAGGATCGCCAAAATCATTGATAAAACTCTTCTTGAATGTTTCATGTCGATTTCCTTTCTGAATATTCTGTGTTTCATGTCACCGAGATCTAACCGTCATCGCGTAATGACGTATTCGCCGAGATCCCAGTCCTCGTCCGGCTTGGTGGGAATGTTCCCGCCGTGATCCTCGCCGCTCGAGAGTGTTACGATGTCGTTCTGAAGCATCAAAACAACGTCCGCCTGTGGTTCGAAATATGCTTTTCTCGTTCCTTCGTGTTTCATATTCACAGAAGATCCTCCTTTCTTCTTATAACGGGTATGTCCCACTCTCATTTTAACAGGTTACCCCACCCCTGTCAATACATACAAAGAAATGATAAAAAACATCCAAAATTATGTTAAATTTGCTACCTCTAAAAATAACCGTCTTGTTTTTTCCACAATTCTCAAAAAACGAAAGGGCTTGACATCCCGCCATGTTTGTGATAAGATTATTCTGTACATTTATTATATACACGGAGGGCCTATGGAGCAAAAACGGTTTACCAAAAATGATAGCGGCTTTGTCTGCGAGCACTGCGGCAAGGAGGTCCTGCCTCTCGGCTTTACCTCGCGCAATCATTGCCCCTTCTGCCTCTGGTCTCTTCACGTTGACGTCAACCCCGGAGATCGCGCCAATCCCTGCAAGGGGCAGATGCAGCCGATCCGCACCGAGCCCGATGCCAAGCACGGCTTCATCATCTACCACCGTTGCACCAAGTGCGGCGAGATCCACCGCAACCGTGCGGCGTACGACGCAAAAAATCAACCCGATAACCGCTCCCTGCTCATTCGTCTCACCGCAGGGCTGCAATAATCCAAAAGAAAGGATCAAGAACCATGGTATATATGTTTTTAGCAAATGGCTTTGAGGAGATCGAGGCTCTCTGTCCGCTCGACCTTCTGCGCCGCGCGGAGGTGCAGGTCACAACGGTCGGCATCGGCGGCGAGAGCATCACGGGGGCGCACGGCATCACCGTACAAGCCGATATCCCCGACACGATGTATCGCGACAGCAAGCCCGATATGGTCATTCTGCCGGGCGGTATGCCGGGCACAAAGCATCTCGATGCCTCCACGACCGTGGAAAGCGCACTCCGCGCCGCATCGAGGAACAATGCGTTCATTGCCGCGATCTGTGCCGCTCCCATGGTGCTCGGTAAGCGCGGATACCTTGCGGGCAAGCGTGCGATCTGCTTCCCCGGCTTTGAAGAATATCTGGAGGGCGCTACGTTAGCCGACGAACGTGTGGTGACCGACGGCAAGATCATTACAGGCGCGGGCATGGGTGTTGCACTCGAATTCGGGCTTGCGCTCGTTTCCGCTCTCAAGGGCAAGGACACCGCGGACGAGCTGCGCCGCGCGGTATTGGCGGATTGATATGAACGAAAACGCAAAAAAAGAGGTGCGCGCCAAGCTTCGCGCGCGCCGCGAACAGATCTCCAACGAGCAGCTCCGCGAGCGGAGTCAACAGATCGTCTCCCGCATTGCCGCATCCTCGCAGCTTGCAAACGCCGATCTCCTGCTTCTCTACGCGCCCATCGGCAAGGAGCTCAATCTCCTCCCGCTCGTCCGTGTCGCTCGCGCAAAGGGAATCCCCGTTGCCTTCCCCATCAGCGATCCCGAGACCTGTACCCTCACCTTCCGCATTCTAAAGGAGGATCAGCGGCTGAACGCAGGCACCTATAACATTCCCGAGCCCCCCGCAGACGCGCCCATCGCAAAGCCGACAGAGCGCACGCTCTGCATCCTCCCCGGGCTCTCCTTTACGCCAAACGGCGCACGGATCGGCTACGGAAAAGGCTATTACGACCGCTTTCTCGACACCTTCCCCGGCATTGCCGTAGGAGCCGTCCTTGATGCGATGCTCTGCAAAAGGCTCCCCACCGAGGCGCATGATCACTCCGTTTCTCTGCTCTTTACCGAGCGCGGCGTGATCGATTGCAACGCCATCGTAAAAAGAAAAAAAGCCGCGACGCCGCTCGCGACCTACGTAAATCAAGCACTCAATTGGCTTCGCTCGCTCCAACCGAGTAAAGAGGAGCTTTCCGAGCTTTCTCACGTCCGCGTGCTCCATCTCCCACCCGCGCTCGTCCTCTGCTCCTTCCTGCTTCTCATTCTGGCAAGGCTGATCGACACGGCGCTCCTTGACCGCGGAAGCGAGGCGATCGGCGCGGTGCTTTTGCAGATCCTCATTTTCGTCGTTCCGTCGGTGCTCTACTCTGCCTTGCGCGGAGAGAAATTCACCAAACGGATCCGCCTCACGCTCCCAAAGCCCTCACAGCTTTGGTTTTGTCTGTGCATCCTTGTGGTCATGATCACGGGAAGCATGCTCGCAAGCATCTTAACGGGCGGTATCTCCTCCCTCTCAGGTGGCGTTGTCCTATACAACACCTTCAGCGCGCAAAGCAGCGGCGACTTTCTCGGCATCTCTGCGCTCATCATTGCCTACGCGCTCGTCCCCGCGTTCTGCGAGGAGCTGGTCTTCCGCGCCTATCTGTGTGCCGAATACGAGCATCTCGGCGTTGCGATCTCCATTGCGGCAAGCTCGCTTTTCTTCGCCATGCTCCATTTCTCCTTCCCGCTCTTTTTAACCTATCTGCTCCTCGGCGCGTTGCTCGCCTCGGTCCTCTACGCGACACGCTCCTTCTTTGCAGTCTTTGTCCTGCATTTTCTCTACAATCTTTTCTGTCTCTTCGGACAGCCCTATCTCTCGGCATTCTACGTTCACGCGGGAAGCAACGACATCTTTATGTTCTGCGTCGTCACGCTCTTCCTGCTTTTCTCGGCATTTGCGACGGGCGAGGCGCGCAAGATCTATCACCTCTATGCCCGCGCCAATCTCTCCTCCGCATACACCACCAATCCTCCCCTCAAGCAGATCCCGAAGATCTTCCTTCGCGCACTTGCATCTCCCGTTACGGCGGTCTGCATCGCGCTTTGGTTGATCATGGCTGTAATCAATTTGTAAAATCAGAAAGGCACCCCCTATGGAAAACATCCGTGAAGAATCCCTCAAAAAGCATTATGAATGGAAGGGAAAGATCGAGGTCGTTGCACGCTGTTCCGTCAATGATCGCCGCGATCTCTCACTTGCCTATACCCCCGGTGTCGCCGAGCCCTGCCTCCAAATCCAGGCAGACCCCGACAAATCCTATGATCTGACACGCAGAAGCAATCTCGTCGCGGTCATCACCGACGGCAGCGCGGTTTTGGGTCTTGGCGACATCGGTCCCGAGGCGGGCATGCCTGTCATGGAGGGCAAATGTGCGCTTTTCAAGGCATTCGCGGACGTTGATGCCTTTCCGCTCTGTATTCGTACACAGGACGTAGACGAGCTGGTTCGCACGATCTACCTCCTCTCGGGCAGCTTTGGCGGTATTAACCTCGAGGACATTGCCGCACCCCGTTGCTTTGAAATTGAAGAAAAGCTCAAGGCGATCTGCGACGTTCCCGTTTTTCACGATGATCAGCACGGAACCGCAATTGTACTCGCCGCCGCACTTATCAACGCGCTTAAGGTGGTCAAAAAGGACATCTCCAAGGTGCGTGTCGTGATCAACGGTGCGGGTGCCGCAGGCTGCGCGATCGGCAAGCATCTGCTGACACTCGGAGTGCGCGATCTGATAATGGTCGACCGCTTCGGCATCATCTGCCGTGGCATGGAGGGGCTCAATGAGGCACACCGCGCGCTTGCAGAGATAACCAATCCACGCCATCTCCGCGGATCACTTGCGGATGCCATGAAGGACGCGGACGTCTTCATCGGTGTTTCCGCTCCCAACATCGTCAGCGAGGAAATGGTCGCCTCCATGGCAAGTGATGCCATCGTCTTCCCCATGGCAAATCCCACACCCGAGATCATGCCCGATGCCGCAAAGCGCGCAGGCGCTCGCATCGTAGGCACAGGTCGCTCGGATTTCCCCAATCAGATCAACAACGTCCTCGCCTTCCCCGGCATTTTCCGCGGCGCTCTGGACTGTCGCGCGACCTGCATCAACGAGGAAATGAAGATCGCCACCTCCTATGCCCTTGCCGCGCTTATCCCGGACGAGGAATTAAGTGACGAAAACATCATTCCCACCGCACTCGACCGCCGCGTTGCCCCCGCAGTTGCGGCAGCCGTGATCGAAGCGGCGCACAAAACGGGCGTCAATCGGATCTAAGAGAAAAAGCGCGCGTTTGCAAACGCGCGCTTTT
>JAFTJB010000053.1 GCA_017456625.1 Clostridia bacterium | reverse complement strand
CCAAAAACCCCCCCCCCCACACCAAGGTCTTCCCCCACCATCAATCCCTTTCACACTTCAACAAAGGCACAAAGGGCGTGGTGATCGGAGTAGAAATGGGGAGTGGGTTGAGGGACGGCATAGGATTCGGCGGGATTAGTGGGAAGGCTTGTAAAGACGTAGTCAATCTTATAGCCTTCCGTATACTTGCCGTAGCCGTGGAAGGAATGCGTAATTTCGGAGGTCGCGTCGACGGTGCCGAGGCGATCGCGGGAGGCGAGGATCATTTGAACGGCAAGGGTCTCGGGAGTCGCGTTGTAGTCGCCCGTAAGGATGAACGGAAGATTGCGACGACCGATTGCCTGCATAAACATCACGCACTCGGCAAAGATCACGTTCTGATCGATGTGATCGGTGTGGATATTACCGACGAGGAAGATCTTGCCGCTCTCCTTGAGGACCAGCTCTGCGACAGAATATGCGCGCGGGCACTTGCTTTGATTGATGCCCTCGACGAGAGAGCCGACGGTGTCGGGCGTGAGTGAGAGCATCTCCTCGGCAAAATTGCGCAGAGCGAGCTTTTTCCAGCGGTATGCAATGGCTGGCGCCTCGCCGCGGTAGCCCGCTTCTCTGCCGTGACCGAGAAAATAATACTCGGGCAGATTTTCCTGCAAAAAATCGATCATATCGTCGTTTGCTTCCTGAAATCCGATCACGTCGGGCGATTCGTTGCGAATCGCATCCAGAATATAGGGGCGGCGGAGATCAAAAATATTTTCCCCATCGGACTTTGCGCGGACACGCAGATTAAAGGTCATAACTTTCAATTTCATATGATACCTCCACAAAAAAGGGGGCTCGAAAGTCCCCTTGATTTTTGTTTATTGATTACTCAGCATCCTCTGCGGGAGCAGCTTCCTCAGCGACCTCCGCCTCAGCAGCCTCGCCCTCTGCAGCCGCGATCTCCTCAAGGAGAGAACGGATGGAAAGGCTGACCTTCTGCTTCTCGTCGTCGATATCGATGATGCGTGCATCAACGATCTGACCGATCTCAAGAATGTCTGCGGGCTTTGCGATTCTCTGCATTGCGATCTGAGAAATGTGGATCAGACCGTCAACGCCGTCAATGATCTCTGCAAATGCACCGAAGGGCATCATGCTAACGATCTTAACGGAAGCGATATCGCCAACAACGTAACGGGACTTGAAGATGTTCCAAGGATTGGTCTCCTCGGTCTTGTAGCCAAGGGAAATTCTCTTCTTCTCGGGATCGAAGCTCTTTACGAATACCGTGATCTCGTCTCCGACGGAAACGACCTCTGCGGGATTCTTGATGTGCTTCCAGGACAGCTCGGTGAGATGTACCATACCGTCAACGCCGCCGAGATCGACGAACGCGCCGTAAGAGGTCATGCTCTTGACCTTGCCCGTGTAGGTCTTGCCTACCTCGATGCCTGCCCAGAAGTCAGCCTCCTGTGCACGGCGTGCCTCGCGAAGAACGACACGGATGGAGCCGATCGCCTTCTTGCCGGGCTTTACCTCGATGACCTTGAAGGAAACCGTCTCGCCAACAAGCGTTGCGAGATCGCCGTCCTTCGGTACACCCGTCTGGGAAGCGGGGATGAAGACACGGTTTGCGTTGCAGTAAATGACAACGCCACCCTTGACTGCCTCTGCGACCTTGCCCTCAAGCACGGTCTTTTCCTCACAAGCATTGACAATGACCTGCCAATTCTTGTCTGCGTCTGCTCTCTTCTTGGAGAGCTCAGCGATGCCTTCGACGTCGCTGACTCGAATGACGAATGCTTCCACAGAATCGCCGACGTGGAAGTTCTCGGTCAAGCTGAAAGCGGGATCGTTGGATACCTGATCCGCTTTGATGTAACCGGTCACGCTGGTGCCAAGGTCGAGCTGAAGCTCAGCATCGGACACGAACGTAACGGTTCCGGTAACGACATCTCCTGTATTTAAAGTTAAGCATTGCGATTCGAGCATTTCTTCGAAATTTTCTTTCATTTCGCTCATGGTTTTGTATACCTCCTGTATTTCCTCGCTCGGTGTCGATGCACCTGCTACGATTCCAATATTTTTTGCGCCTCGTGCTACGTTTGGATCCAATTCCGCAGCGGCGGTAATCCACAACGTACGTGCGCAGTGGCGCTGACAGATCTCGTAAAGCTTTGCAGTATTGGAGCTTTCCTTACCGCCGATAACGACGATAAAATCACACCGTGCCGCAAGTTCTGCCGCCTCGGTCTGTCTTTGCTCAGTCACGTTACATATTGTATCAAAAATTACGGCGTTTGTAAAGACCTTTTTGACAATTTTTTGACTTCTTTGCCAATTACCCAAATTTAGGGTCGTTTGAGCTGCCATTACGGGCGTTTTTTTGTGCAAAATACCCTCTTGGTGTTGACCGATCAACATTTCCAGCTCATCCGCATCCGCCGCTACGATCTTATCTCCCTCGAAATAGCTCATGATGCCCACGACCTCGGGATGATCGCGCGTACCCATGAGCAAAAAGGCGTTCTCCTCGGCGCTGTTCTCCTGCGCGATGCGATGGATCTTTTTGACGTACGGACAGGTACAATCGATCCACCGAAAATGCGCGTTCTCCTCCGAGAGCCGACGGAGCAGCTCGTCGGTCTCCTTGGTGCATCCGTGCGCACGCACGAGCACGGTCACGGGATGCGCCTCGTCGGCAGAGGCGGCAAGCGCCTCCAATTGCGCAACGCCAACGGTCTCCACACCGCGACGGCGCAAAGACTCATTGTAGGTCTCGTTGTGGATGAGATGCCCGAGGGTACAGATGCGCTCGCCCTCGCGCGCCTCACACAGTGCCTCCTCCAATCGGTCGGTCGCGCGCTTCACGCCAAAGCAGAAGCCCGCGTTTTTGGCTACGGTAACGCTCATAACGCTCACACGTCCCCGCCAACACGCTCACGGATGAGCGCGATGATGCCGTCGGTGCATTCGTCGGGCGTCATGCCCGAGTTATCAAACGGGATGGCATCGGGTGCGGCTACAGCAGGGGCTACCGCTCGGTTGCGGTCATTGGCATCACGCTCACGCATATCGGCAAGGACCTCCTCCACAGTGGTCTCGATCCCCTTTGCGCGGAGCTCGTCGCATCTTCTCTGCGCGCGGCACTCGTCGGAGGCGGTGAGAAAGATCTTGACGTCGGCATTGGGCAGAATGACCGTTCCGATATCTCTGCCGTCCATGACCACGCTGTTCTCCCGCGCGATCTTTCTCTGCGTCTCCAGAAGGAAGGCGCGCACCGCAGGGATCGCGGAAACGGCAGATGCGTACATCGACATCTCGGGTGTGCGGATCCTATCACCGAGATCCTCGCCGTTGAGATAGACCTTCTGTACGCCGTTCTCATATTTCAATTCGACCTTGACAGAGGGGAGCAGAGCCTCCACCTCGGCGGCGTTCTTGGGATCCTTGCTTTGCGAGCGAACGTAATAGCCGACCGTGCGGTAAAGCGCACCCGTGTCAACGTAAACGATGCCCATCTTCTTGGCAAGTGCCTTGGCAACGGTGGATTTTCCCGCGCCGCTCGGTCCGTCAATTGCAATTTGAATCATGGTAATCTCCTTTTATTGGGAAACTTTTATTGGGAAGCTTTTATCGGGGAAAACTTTTGAAAAAGTTTTCCCCAAACCCCTTTCAAAACTTTCTCGTAATTGGTCGCATAACAGATTTTCCTGTTTCGACCGTTTTTCCTTAGGTACTGTCGCGAGCATTTAGGTGCCACCACCCTAAATGCTCCACAAATGTTCTAACACCTCATCCACCGCTACGCGGTCCCTCTTCTTCCACCGAAGGAAGTGCAAAACCACACATCCACTGTGGAAGTTGCTTTTTGGAGCGGATAGGGTTGGTGGTCCCTAGCCGCTGTTCGGCAGCGCCAACAAAACAGCGCAAAACCTAAAAACTCTGTAGCCTGCACACACCGTCAGCGTACAAATTGAGAAAACCGAAGCACGCTACAAAAACTTTTTTTAAGTTTTTGGGGGTCGTAGGGGACTTTTTCCAAAAAGTCCCCTACATCGCGTCCCCTACATCGCATCCCCTGTATCGCGTCCTTTCCCTCATTCCCCCCAAGCGGAGGCTTGTCCCGCGAGGACGGCGGTGGAGAAGGCGATCTGCAGATTGAAGCCGCCCGTATAGGCGTCCACGTCAATGATCTCGCCTGCGAAATAGAGACCGTCGACCAATTTCGACTTCATGGTCTTGGGATCGATCTCCTTGACACTGATGCCGCCGCGCGTGACGATCGCTTCATCGATAGGACGGAAGCCGCGAAGCGGTACGGTGAGATCCTTGAGCGTGTGCACGATGCGCTCACGCTCCTCGCGCGTGATGGAATTGACCTTCTTGCGCGCGTCCACGCCCGTGAGCCGCACAAAGGGCTCGATCATTTTCTGCGGCAAGAGATCCGAGAGCGCGTTGACAAAATCTTTGTTCTGATACTTCGCAAAATCCGACAAAAGGCGCGCGTCCAGCGTTTTTTCGTCCAGCGCGGGCTTGAGGTCAATCTGCGCTTCGTATTTTTTGGGTTGGATATCCGAAAGATGCGCCGAGGCGGACAAAACGAGCGGACCCGTGATGCCGTAGTGCGTAAAGAGCATCTCCCCGAAATCCTCATACACAGTTTTTCCCGTATCGCAGCGTTTGATACGGAGTGATACGTTTCGGAGCGACAGTCCCTGCATGGATGCGCAGAGCTTGCCCTCCGCGGTGATCGGAACGAGCGAGGGAGAGAGTGGTGTGACGGTGTGTCCCAGCGCCTCGGCGAAGCGATAGCCGTCGCCGTCCGAGCCCGTCATGGGATAGGATTTTCCGCCCGTGCACAAAATGACCGCATCCGCGCGGATGACACCGTCCGAGGTCTTGACCCCGCAAACGGCACCGTTCTCCATAGCGAGCGACTGCACACGGCGAAAAACAGTCTGCACGCCGACTGCGCGGCATTTTCGGTTCAGCGCCTCCACGATATCCCCTGCCCTGTCGGACACGGGAAACACGCGGTTTCCGCGCTCGGTCTTGAGCGGCACACCAAGCCCCTCGAAAAAGTCCTTGGTATCCGCCGTGGAAAAGCGGGACAATGCGGCGTAAAGGAATCGCGGATTGCTGGGCACGTTGGAAAGGAAGGTGTTAAGATCGCAATCGTTGGTCACGTTGCACCGTCCCTTACCCGTGATGCGCAGCTTTTTGCCCGTGCGGTTGTTGCGCTCAAAGAGGTACACGCAGGCACCCGACTCCGCCGCCGTGATCGCCGCCATCATACCCGCGGCACCGCCGCCAACGACCGCCACGACGGGTGCGCCGTCAAATTCCTTTTTTGTCGTAGACGTCATATTTGTCCCAGACCTCCTCAAGGGTGCGGAGCCGCTCGGTGACCTCGTCCTGCTTGAGGCGCGAAACGGCAACGATAATGGCATTGATGATGCTGAGCGGTGCGACCAGGGAATCCACGAAGGATGCCATGTCGCTGTGCGCAATGAGCAATTGATCGGCATAAGCCGCGATAGGAGAGACTGCGCTATCGGTGAGCGCAACGACGTTTGCACCCTTGTCTCGCGCGTATTCCACCGCGTTGATGATACGCTTGGAATAGCGCGGGAAGCTGATGGCGATCATCACGTCCTCCTTGCCGATCGCCATGATCTGCTCAAACAGCTCACTGCGCGCGGTGGTCTGCACGAACTTGACGTCGCGAAAGATCATACGGAAGCTGTAATTGAGAAATCCCGCGAGTGCCGACGAGGAGCGCACACCGAGAATATAGATCGTTTTGGCATTGACCATTTTCTCGACCGCCTCGCAAAACATCCGTCGGTCGATCTCCTCCATGGTACGGCGGATCTTGTCCATATCCGAGGTCAGCACCTTCTCGAGCACGTCGCCGTCCCCGATGAGGTTGTTGGTCACCTCGATGCGCTGGAAGGAGGTAAGTCGGTTGCGAATGAGCTTGCGGAGCGAATCCTGGAAGTCGGGATAGCCCTCGTAGCCCAATTCGTTGGCAAATCGCACGACCGTGGACTCCGAAACGCCGACGATCGCGCCGAGCTTGGAGGCAGTGAGGTACGCCGCCTTGTCGTAATTTGTCAGTATATAAGAGGCGATCATCCTCTGCCCCTTGGAAAAGGAGGACATCCTCTCCTCGATGGTTTTCAAAAGGTCCATTTCCTGTACCGCCTTTCGACGTTGAATACTTTATTATACCTCTTTTTTGGCGAAAAGTCAACATCTTATATTTAAAATTCAAAACAAAAAGCCAAGGAAACGGGTTCCTTGGCTTTTGCAGTCTGTAGACGAAAGGCATACCATTTGTAACAATGCACAAAAGCCTTAGTCGCTTTTTCTTTGAAGCCAAAGGCGCAAAGAAAAGAAGCAAAGGCTACGCTACGCTTCGCCGCATTCGCAAGCGAACGCACAAAAAGAAACGCCGAAAAAAAAACATTTCGCCCTCTGCGGAGGGCGAGGAGGGCTACGCGCCCTCCACCGCGCCGCCTTTTGAAAAAGGCGGGCGAAAACTTTCGTCAAACTGACGAAAGCCGTTTGTTTGGTCTACAGTCTCAAAAAGCCAAGGAAACGGGTTCCTTGGCTTTTGTTTCTTGTAAAAATCAGACCACGCCGTATGCGAGCATTGCGTCTGCTACCTTGAGGAAGCCCGCAATGTTTGCGCCCGCCACGAGGTTGCCCTCCATGCCGTACTGCTTTGCAGCGGCAACGGATGCCTCGTAAATGTTCTTCATGATGGTCTTGAGCTTTGCGTCAACCTCTTCCGCAGACCAGCTGTAACGCATGGAGTTCTGGGACATCTCGAGACCGGAAACCGCAACACCGCCCGCGTTGACTGCCTTGGAGGGAGCAACGACAACGCCGTTTGCCTGCAGGTACGCAACTGCCTCGTTGGTAGTGGGCATGTTGGAGACCTCAACGTAGTACTTCAGACCGTTTGCAACCATCTTCTTCGCATCGTCGATGTTGACCTCGTTCTGGGTAGCGCAAGGCATGATGACGTCAACCTTCTCGCCCCAGGGCTTCTGACCTGCAAAGAACGGAACACCGAACTTGTCTGCATAATCCTCTACGCGGTTGCGGCAGGATGCGCGCATCTCAAGCATAAAGTCGATCTTTTCCTTGGTGGAAACGCCGTCCTTATCATAAATGTAGCCGTCGGGACCGGAAATGGTGACGACCTTACCGCCCAGCTCGTTGATCTTCTGGACCGCACCCCATGCGACGTTACCGAAGCCGGAGATCGCAAAGGTCTTGCCCTTGACCTCCTCGCCGTAGGTCTTGAGCATCTCGACGGTGTAGTAAACCGCGCCGTATCCGGTTGCCTCGGGACGGATGAGAGAGCCGCCGTAGGGACGTCCCTTACCCGTGAGAACGCCGGTGAACTCGATGCGCAGTCTCTTGTATTGACCGAAGAGATAGCCGATCTCGCGTGCGCCAACGCCGATGTCGCCTGCGGGAACGTCGGTGTCGGGGCCGATGTACTTTTGCAGCTCGGTCATAAAGCTCTG
>JAFTJB010000052.1 GCA_017456625.1 Clostridia bacterium | reverse complement strand
GTAAGGGGAGGTGGCATTTTCGCAAGAAAATGACGGAGGGGTTGTATTCGCAGATAAAAAATTTGATTGCCCCTACGAGGCATGTATACTATGCCATCGTGGTATCTGTTCGCACCGTACGAAAAGCGAGTGTTTAAAGCGGCTTTAGCCGCCGAGTATGGAAAGCGGCTCTATCCTCCCGCCTGCGTCCTTGCAAAATTTTCCTCAAGCACCCGTTGGCTTCGTCGGAGCGCGGCGGCAAAAAATTCATCCTCGTCGTCAATGGACGAGTTTGTGAAACTTTGGGCTCTCCCCCTTGTCCCATAATTTCTTTTTTCTTTTTCTTGCTCGCGCGCGCCCCCGCGCGCTATTTGCGGAGCTTCGCTCCGCTCATTATCACGATCAATATCATTATCATTTTCATTATCATTATCATTTTCATTATCACTATCATTTTCATTATCACTATCATTATCGGCTTTTTTGGGTTCACCAAAAAAACGATCGTTTTTTTGGTCTTTTTTCGGTCGCCCGCCGAGACGACCGTTCGCCATATTCTTTGCGCATTTTTCTTCGTATGCCTCCCGATCGCGGTCGAGGGTATCCTTTACGATCGAGAATGCCATTGTGACGATGGGCGGAAGATCCTCACTGATCTTTCCCGTCGCTTCATATTCAAAGACTGCCGTGATCCATTTTCCGCGCTCCTCGTCCGAGAGCAGGCGAAGCTGATTGAGAAACGTATGATAAAGCACGAAGCTTTTTTTGCCGTACTGTGCCATTTTTTTGCTCCTTTTCCCTTTTTTTCTTTATCATACCTGAAAAAAGTGTGCCAAACGGTGTCACTTTGTGCCACTTTGTGCCATTTTTTCATTTTCTTTTTGCCGCCGACAAAGAATTTACAAATTTCCGTTGAAATCATGCGACCGATGTGCTACAATAAATACGAAATCCATTTGGAGGTACGCATATGTTTCCCGATCCGATATTTTTAAACGTGCATTGGTACGGCGTGATGCTGGCGATCGGCATCCTCGCGGCGTTCACCGTGCTTTCTCTTTACGCGAAGGCGATCCGCCTCGACGAAAAATTTACCGACTTCATCTTCTTCAACGGCATCGCCTCGATCCTGGTCGGCTTTGGTGCCGCGGCGCTCTTCCAGGCACTCTATGAGTACATCGAAAACCCCGCGGCGGGCTTCCGCTTCTCGGGCAACATCACCTTTCTCGGCGGACTGATCGGCGGAACGGTGTTCTTCCTCGCTGTCTACTTCATCCTGCGCAGCCGTCTCACCGCAAGGCTCACCGAGGCGCTCTCGGTCATTCCCTGCATGATCACCGTGGGACACGCGTTTGGCAGAATCGGCTGCTTCCTTGCGGGCTGCTGCTACGGCAAGCCCACCGACAGCATCTTTGGCGTGCAGTTCCCCCATCTCCGCGAGCCCGTGCATCCCACGCAGCTCTACGAGGCGGTCTTCCTCTTTTTGCTCTTCGGCGTCCTCTCGCTTCTCCTGCTCAAGTGGAAATTCAAGTACAACATGAGCCTCTACCTCGTCGCGTACGGCATCTTCCGCTTTGTCAACGAGATCTTCCGAGGCGACCATCGCGGCGAGCTTGTCGCGGGCATCTCCCCCTCACAGTTCTGGGCGATCTGCATGGTCCTGTTGGGCGTGGCAATCTTCTTCCCGCTCAAGCACATCTACGACAGGCAAAAAGCAACAGCCGATCAATCCGATATCGAGGGATGATACAAAAAACGGTCTCTTTTCCAAGGAGGCCGTTTTTTGGTGAAATGTTACGCAAATAAAATCGAAAAAATCGATTGACAAGTCATTTTTCGCATGATATAATAGTGTCGAAAAGGATCGTTCCTGTTCAAAAAATCTTTGATATATAAAGGAGAATACCACCATGAAAAAATGGAGATGCACTGTTTGCGGCGAGATCGTTGAGAGCGACGTCCGCCCCGACAAATGCCCCCTTTGCAAGGTTCCGGGCGAGAAATTTGAGGAGATCGTTGAGAGTGAGATGACTTGGGCGACCGAGCACGTGGTCGGCATCGCAAAGGACGCTCCCGCAGAGATCATTGAGGGTCTGCGCGCAAACTTCAACGGCGAGTGCATGGAGGTTGGTATGTACCTCGCAATGTCCCGTGTGGCAGCAAGAGAGGGCTACCCCGAGATCGCGCTCTATTGGAAGGAAGCGGCACTTGAGGAAGCAGAGCACGCAGCAAAGTTCGCAGAGCTCCTCGGCGAGTGCGTATGCGACTCCACGAAGGAGAATCTGGCTGTCCGCGTTGCCGCAGAGAACGGCGCGACCGCAGGTAAGTTCGAGCTTGCGAAGATGGCAAAGGCACTGAACCTTGACGCGATCCACGACACCGTCCACGAGATGGCAAAGGACGAGGCTCGCCACGGACGCGCTTTCGCAGGACTGCTTGAAAGATACTTCGGTAAATAATTTTACCCATAACCCAAACAATTCGAGGGAGCAACCCACAGATTGCTCCCTCTTTTTTAATTATTTTATTAAAGCTAAATCATTGGTTTTGATACAGATAAACAACATTTGCGTAAGAAATGGGTGTGGAATAGATCGCGGCATTCGAGATACTTCCCTTATAGAACGATTCCCCCATCCCTGTGGCATCACTGTCTGCACCAACGCAAAGATATTTTGCACTTTCAACAGTCGGCAAGCCTACTGTTGCACCGCTTGCAACGGCGGCAATGCTCATAAGCCTTCCGTCGACATAAAGTAGCAAACCGATAGATGGGTCATATACGCCGACAGCGTGATAGTCTGTATTGGCAGAAATCTTTGCTCTTGCCGTTACGTATGTGCCATTGAGGTATACTCTGAAATGAAGCTCACCGCCCGAAAGCTGTAATGCATATCCGCCTGCGTGCTGATTGGAAATAATGTTTTGCGCAGTGGCAACGTCACTACCGGTACGGAAATTTGCTACCATACTAAAGCCGTCTGCAAGCGTATCGTAATGATTTTTGAAATCATCAAATTTCAGATTGCCGTTGTTGGAAAAGGCAAAGCTTTCTCCCGTAACCGTAACTGTTCCGAGAATTTCGGGAGTATAGGCGTTGGAGCTGACATCCTTGACCTCTCCGCCTACCACCATGACATTGA
Organism: Clostridia bacterium; assembly: GCA_017456625.1. Taxonomy (GTDB): domain Bacteria; phylum Bacillota; class Clostridia; order Oscillospirales; family CAG-272; genus UMGS1865. Next base: position 1,336 of record JAFTJB010000052.1, on the reverse strand, counting down.
TGAGGTCAGGAGCTTCAATTTCCATAGGATCAGGAGGCGGCATGTCTGCCGTTGAGGTAGCGATCCATTGCACGATCGGCGCACCGAGCTGTCCAAAGGCGCCTACGGGCGTGATACGCAGTCTGTAAAGCTCGTTTGCATTTGGCAAGGAAAGGTTGCACATAAATGAATGAGGCTGTTGAGGCAAATAATAGCCACTGGTTACGTTCTCGGAAATGAGCATTTTGCCGTTTCGGTCAAACACATCGAGAAGATAGCGGCGCGCAACACTACCGTTGGAATCCTTTGCTTGCGACATTGTAACTGTGATTTCGGTGGGAGATGCTGCAGTGGTTGCTGATGCCTCGGCATTTTCACTGAATTTCGGCGCATCGGAATACACGTCCTGACGAGGCAAGGACTTTACCTTTGCATGAACGAATACACCGCGGTGATCAGAAATATCCACGGGCGTAGTTCGAGTTTCAAGGACGTCATACTTGAATACTGTTGTGGTGTTTCTTGTTACAAAGCAATAATCAATCGTACCGACATCATGCGTGAACACATCGGTCGTTTCGGCGGCAATTACACTCGAATCAGCAAGCCCCGAGTAGGAAGACATGACTGCATAGGATTCAGTGGTGTTTTGCATATTATGGTCTCCGGTAAGGAATACAGGATACCCCATTGCTTCAAATCGCTTGAACTGTTCCAAAAGCATACGACACTGTATTGCATTGACCGACATATCCCACCAGTCGAGGTGCGTATTCATATGAACGTAGCGGAAGCCTGTTTCAACATTTTCAAGCAACGCCCACGTGCAGGTACGGTTCATATCAACAGTTGTACCGTATTTGGAGGGCACATCCGGTGTTGTAGACATCCAGAAGGTATCGGTATCCAGAGCGATATATTTGTCCTTGAGGTAGTAGATATAGGTTGCAAAGCTGGTGGCGTTATGATTTCCGTTCACATCAAGTCCAACACGTGCGTAACGGTCACCAAACCGGGTTTCCATGGTTGTTTCCCAACCACCGCGGCATTCCTGAACGCCAATCGAATCGGGAGCGAGCGGATTGATAAGATCGGCAAGAAGCTCTCCGCGCACGTCAAGATTATTTTGGCCGGCATAAAGATTGATGCTGACAATGCGCACCTCCTGCTCGGGAAGCATTTCCACTTCAGGTGTCGGCTCGGTTGTACCCGGTGTCGGCTCGGTTGTACCCGGTGTCGGCTCGGTCGTGCCCGGTGTCGGCTCGGTCGTGCCCGGTGTCGGCTCGGTCGTGCCCGGTGTCGGCTCGGTCGTGCCCGGTGTCGGCTCGGTCGTGCCCGGTGTCGGCTCGGTCGTGCC
>JAFTJB010000051.1 GCA_017456625.1 Clostridia bacterium | reverse complement strand
GGGTGCATAGATTCCTTGTCCAAACACACGCCAATGCCCGCCGTGCGCGTGCCCCGAAACGGTCAGGTCGATGTCTGTTTTTATGATATAAGGGCGAAAATATTCGGGATGATGGCAGAGCAGGATGCGAAAGCCCGCTGTGTTGGCAAAGCGGGAAAGAGTAGCCTCGTCGGGGCGGTTTTCCTCTCGGTTGATGCCCGAGGTCAAGCCGCAGACCGTGATGCCGTCAGCGGCAATGCTGTCGTTGTCAAGGAAGATCGCGCCCGTTTTTGCGATTCGATCAAGACTTTCGTGATCGATGGGGCGAGGCGTGGGCTTGCGCCATGGATTTCCCTTATGATAGCAGGCGATTTCGTGATTTCCAATCGAGTAATAGGTAGGCGCGAGCGCGGCGCACAGACGCAAAAATTCGTAGCCTCTTGAGGTGGGATCGCGCAACTCAACGTCGTCCATCAGGTCGCCCGGGATCAGGATCATATCGGGCTTTTCACGGCGGAGTGCATCGATCGCGGCCTCAAAGCGGTTGTTGTGCAGATCCGCGGCGATCGCCAGGCGCATCTCGCGTGGAGCCTTGGGCATTGTTACGGTATAATAAGTCGTTTTCATGTCATAATGCTCCTTTTTTGCGTTTGATGGAACGAACGATGACGAGCGCGGCAAGGATCAGCGTGCAAGAGATCACACCGCCCAAAAGATCCGCGAGAACATCGGTGAATTGCATGGCGCGACCGTCCGAGAAATTCTGCAAAAGCTCGTCAATACAGGCTGTCAGCAGAGTCGCACCCAGCGCGATCAAATATTGCAGCCACAGGCTCCATCTCCAGGTCAGCATCAGCAAAAATACGAGCGCACCGAGCAAGCCGAACTCCGACATATGTGCGATTTTTCGCACAACGGGGTCGATCTGGTTGCGGATCGTTTCCTTTTCGGCATCGTCCTTTTTGTCATAGTCATCCACAACGATATCGGCAACGACGCCCGAGACCTGTCCGCTGGTTGCGCTTGATTCCGTCGCGTTTTGCAGAGAAAAGCGGAAGATGAAAAAGAGATTGACAAGGATGAGCACCGCCAAAATCACGCGAACGGACAGAAGACAAATTTTCTCTTTATTCATTTGTCGTACCTCCGTTTTGCTATATCTGTACTCATCATACCACAGAAGTGCAAAAAAATCAACACTCGTGCGCATAAAAATATTGGGAGAGGCGCTGAAAAAGGGAAGCCGAAGCTTCCCCGAGCGATTGGTTATCCGCAAAAGAGCAACAGTCCGAGCATGAGAACGAGATGAGAGTCGGATTCGGTCTGTGAAAGAAGGAGAATGAGACCAAGGATCAAAAGCTCCTCAAAGCCCACTCCATGACCAAAGGGAAAGCTGCTTCCAATACCGCCAAACCAGGATGCGAGCGGTGAGGCAGGTGTCATATGCTTGTGCGGAGGTGGCTCCTTCTCTTCGCGCGGCGGCTCTTTGCAGGGCTCTTCACGGTGGATATGAGGCTCCTCGTGCGACGGTGAGGGCGGAGGTGGTGGTGGCGGTGGTGGGAGAGGAGACGGCTTGGCAACGTCCAATTGCGGCATAATCGGCTTTTTTGAAGGCGTTTCTTTTTTTGATGGGGAAAAGGCACAGCCGCTGTAATGGTCGGGGATCTGAATACTCTCGGGTGGCTTGCCCGAAAATCTCGAATACATGAGGTGCCTCCTTTCTATTTGCCGTTTTGGTACTTGAGCAGCTCGCCCAGCTTCTCAAGACGGAGGATGGTGTCGACCGCATCCCGCCTGCCCGAGGAGAGAAAGGGTTTGATCGCCAGAAGCAGATTGTCGCGGTCGGCGGTGGGGGAGCGAGGAAGAACGGATGCGGGTACGGCATCTGTCTTTTGCGGTGCGGATGCCGAAAGAGCGGGCGCGAGCATTGCCATGATCTGCGGTAGCTTTTCCATCAGCGCGGGATCGGAGAGCACGCGGGATAGACCGTCCGGCGCAGAGGGCGCGGGTGCGGTTGATTCCTGTGTGGTGCTTGGAGCGCTTTGCATGGAGGACATGACTGCGGCAATGCGTGCCTGCATGGCTGGATCGGACAGCAGAGACGAGAGATCGGGCGGCGAGGGCGCATTTTGCGAGGAGGCTTGGAGTTCTTCAGCCATTCGGATCACCTCCCGTGGCGGTTATTGCGATAGTCCTGATAGATGCCGTTCAGCCCCGCGATATCCTCATCCGTGGCGCTCCCGAGCGCCTGCCGAATGCTTTGTACGTTATTGGGATTGATGCCGAGCTGTGCGGGATCGATCCCCGATTCCGCGGCAACGCTTTTGATGAATGCGGTAAGCTGCTCGTCGTTCATTTGGAGCAGTCGGTCGAGCATTTTGCGGTCAAGCTGCATGATAAGTACCTCCTTGATTGTGGCTTCACGGATAGTATATGTAAATCGCCGTTGGAGGGTGAGAGATGGAGGACAAAGAAAAAACAACCGCCCTGTGTAGGCGGCTGTTATGGATCAATTTCAATATCGTGGGAGGAAAAGAGCTCGTCATCCAAAAAATCGAGCAAGGACATATCAAATCCTTTGGCAAGCATCATAACTGTGCTGAGCGTTACGGTTTTGTTTCGCCCGTTCATGATGCATTGGAGGCTTCCGTGTTGGATCCCCGACGTCTGTTCCAAACGGTATTGTGTCATGTTCTTTTCGTGCAATAGCTTTGAAATGCGTTTTGCAACCGCATCATTGACAGTCAACTCGCCACCTCCAATCATTTTTTATCTTTACATCAACATTGTAGCAAGAAATGATAAAAAATATAAGAAGGTGTGCCTTCTTATGCTTGATATTTTTGAAAAGTTTCCCCACAAATTTTTTATTGGTTATAGACATTTTGCGCCTTTCGTGATAAAATAATAGGGTAAGACAAAAACGGCGAGGGAGGCTTTGATATGGAGATCTTGATCTTTTCTGATTCGCACGGACGTGTGGAGGGTATGCGGCGCGCGATCGCACTGCAGCCCCGAAAGCCCGACCTCATCGTGCATCTCGGCGACGGCGCGGGAGATCTTGAATATCTCCACACGCGTGGCATTCCCGTGCTTTCCGTGCGCGGTAATTGCGATTGGTTCACCGTTGCCACATCCATCCCAGAGGAGCAGGTGTGGGAGGAATTGGGACACAAGATCGTCATTCTGCACGGGCACCGTTACGGTGCCAAGAGCGGGGTGGGCGGAATGCTTTCGCACGCCGCCTCAATAGGTGCGGATATCGTTCTGTACGGACATACGCATATCCCGAGCGAGACCTGCGTGCCTGCTGGCGAGGTGGTAGGTGGAGTGACGTTGGAGCGCCCGATCTACCTCTTTAATCCCGGCAGCATCGGCAGAAACGAGCAGGGTGAGGGACTTTCCTTCGGTACACTCTCACTGACCGACCGCCACGTGCTTTTCTCCCACGGGGTGGTTAAAATATAAAAAAGGAGCCCCGCTGTGCGGGACCCCAAAAAGGAGAAAAAAGAGAATTGCGATTTTAAACGGTTTCGGGAAGTGCTTCCTCTGCGAATTCTTCTGCGTGCGCAACGGCATCCTCATATGCGGCGATGACTGCTTCCTCGAGCATTCCGCGGAACTGTGCGTTGATGGGATGAACGATGTCACGATAGGTATCGTCGGGATTTTTGCGGCTGGGCATGACGATAAAGAGCTTTTCGCGCGCATAGATGACCTTGATGTCATGAACCGCGAGCTGACCGTCAAAGGTGACGGAAACGATTGCCTTCATGGGGCCCTCGTCAAAGAGCTTTCTGACCTTGATATCGGTAATTTGCATGATGATATTCCTCCGTTTGTACTTTACTTGCTTTTGTACAATTACAGTATAAATTTTTTTTGTGATAATTATTCAATGAAAATGGGATATTTTTGTGAAATTCAAGAAGAATTGTAAACAGAAATCGCTCTTTTGGTCTTATTTTTGTCACAATTTTGATAAAACACGCATAAAATGGCTTGATTGAGAAAGGAGTGATTGCGGTGTCCTTGAAAAATACACATTACGGCGCGCGTGCCATCGGTGAGACCTTGGCGGGTGTCCGCAGTCTGTTTTTTATTGGGATCGGCGGCATCAGTATGTCCTCGCTGGCGGAGATCTCGCTTCGAGAGGGGTATCGCGTGGGTGGCTCGGATCGCAACGAGAACACACAGACGAGACACTTGGAGGAGCTGGGCGCGACCGTTTTTCGCGGTCACGATGCGCTACATATTGACGGATATGACGCGGTGATCTACACGGTGGCGATCGGTGAGAGCAACCCCGAATACCGTGCGGCTGTTGCACGCGGGATTCCCGTGATCTCCCGTGCCGATTATCTCGGCTATCTCATGATGCGATTCCGTACACGCATCGGTGTGTCGGGAATGCACGGTAAGAGCACCTGTACCGCGATGTGCGCGCATATCTTTTTGGAGGCGAGTGATCCTACCGTGCTTTGCGGCGCGGAATTGCCCGATCTCGGGGGCTCGACCTGTCGCATCGGCGCGGGGAGAGAGCACTTTATCTTCGAGGCGTGCGAATACATGGATTCCTTCCTGGATTTCTATCCAACGGTTGCGATCATTCTCAACGTAGACCTTGATCACGTGGATTATTTTGAGAATATCGAGCACGTGCGCCGTTCTTTTTTGCAGTATGCACAGAGAACGGGCAAGGACGGAACAGTGGTTTACAACGCGGACGATCGTGAGAGCGTGCTGGCAATGGAGCCGTACGAGGGGAGAAGGGTGACCTTTGGCATCGATAAGCCCGCCGATTACGAGGCAAAAAACGTGGAGATCGGACATGACGGCTCGCAGTTTGATCTTTATTGCAAGGGGCTCTTTCTTTACCATATTGCGTTGCCCGTGGCGGGACGTCACTGTATCTACGATGCACTGGCGGCTGCGGCAGGCGCGTTGCTTTGCGGCGTGAAGGCGGAAACCGTCGCGCACGCGCTCGCTACCTTCCGAGGCGCGGGACGGCGTATGGAATACAAGGGAAAATTGAACGGCGCGCGTGTGTACGACGATTACGGACATCATCCCGTCGAGATCCGCGCGACTCTTTCAGCGGCGGCGAGTATGGGCTACCGGCGTGTCCTCTGCGCGTATCAGCCGCATACCTATAGCCGTACGGCGGGGCTTTGGC
>JAFTJB010000050.1 GCA_017456625.1 Clostridia bacterium | reverse complement strand
AGCAGAATCATTCCGCCGAACAGCTGTGAAATCCCCGTTGCAGTAATGGGAGATACTGCTCCAAACACCCTTTTACCGATCACGTTGGAGATGACCGTACAAAAGGATGCGGCAAGTATCAACACGTCTCCAACGGAAAAGGAAATCCCCTCCGCGCTGACGTTGAGCGTAACAATCCCGAGAAAACCGATGATCGCCGCTACGGTCTTTTTGACGGTGGGTTGATCCTCCTTGACAAAAAGGAAGGAAAAGCAAACGTAAAGCAGTGCGCCGATCTGCTTGATGATCGCAGTCTTGGAGCTATCGGTCAGGTCCAATCCCGTGTAAGTAAAACCATAGTGCAAAATAATCGCAAACGCACCGAACAGAAAAATCATGTGGATATTTTTCCCCACATTCGCGTAGGTTTCTTTGCTTTTTACAACGGAAAAGGCACAGATCACACCTCCGCATATCGCAAAACGAATCCCCGCAAAGAGCAAAATATCGGCAGTGCTCTTTACATGATATGCCGAAAAGCCAAGCTTCACCATCGGGAAAAGAGAGCCCCATAGAAGCATAGTCAGCAGCGCAAGCCAAACGGTTTTATTCTTACTCATCGCACACACTCAAAACTACCTTGCCCACGTTCTCTCCACGCTCCAATATGGTATGAGCCGCCTCTGCCTTGGTGATGGGAAGAACCTTGTAGATCGAGGGCTTGATCGTGCCGTCCTCGATCTTGGGCCATACGTTTTTGACAAGCTCGGAGAGAATGTACGCCTTGAATGCGGGAGTACGGTTGCGGAGCATGCTGCCCACAAGGTGAAGTCCCTTGGTGAGCAGCGAACGGAGCTGTACGGTGGTTTCAATGCCCGCCAAGGTGGAGATAACGATCCAATATCCGCCTCTCGCCATATATGGCAGACTCTTGCCAAGTGTTTCTCCCGACAGACAATCCATCGAAACCGCTACGGGTGTGCCGTTTTCTTCCTCAGCTTTCAGAATCTCCTCCACACACTGTGTTGTTGAATTGATGATGACGTCAGCACCGAGAGGCTTGATTTTATTTGCGATCTCATCGGACAACACAGATGTAATGACTCTTGCGCCAAACGCCTTTGCCATGGGGATTGCAACAGAGGCAAGTCCGCTCGCACCCGCGGGGATAAAGGCGGTCTGCCCTGCTTCGAGATGTCCTTCGATGAAGAGATTGAGATATGACGTTGCGTACGCCTCGGGCAAAGCCGCCGCTTCTACCATAGAAAGTCCTTTGGGTATAGGCATCAGCATATCGTGCTTGACCGCCACGTATTCGGCATAACCGCCACCGCCGAGAAGAGCGCAGACACGGTCGCCGATCTTCCAATCGGTCACGTTCTTGCCAATCTCAACGATAACACCCGCGATTTCAAGTCCCATCCATTCGGGGCAGCCTGCGGGAGAGGGATATTTACCCTGACGTTGCAAAAGATCGGCACGGTTGAGCGCTGCCGCATGAATTTTGACGAGCACCTCGTCGTCCTTGATCATGGGATCGGCAACGTCCGACCACACAAGGCTTTTGTTTTCATCCACAAGAATGGCTCTCATATCAGTCTGTTCCTTTCATAGAGAGAGATCTGCCGCCGTCACAGACGTAGGTTTGTCCCGTGATGAAGCGCGCTTTGTCAGAAGCGAGGAACTCTACCAGATTGGCGATATCCTCTGCCGTGCATTGCTCACCCAAAAGATTGGTATCATACGCATACGCGTGTCCCTTGGGCGTTGTAATATCGACGACGTTGGTACGGCAAACTACGCCGGGTGCAATCGCATTGACGTTGATCTTATAGGGGCCCAGCTCCTTGGCAAGTGCCTTGGTAAAGGAGATCACGCCTCCCTTGGCAGCGGCATAATCGGTCATATTTTTGAGTCCGTTCAGTCCCACTGTGGAGGAGAAATTGATGATCTTTCCTCCCTCTCCCTGCTTGATCATCACTCTTGCCGCGGCACGGCTCGTGTAAAACGCACCGTAAAGATTGACCTTGAGAACACGGTCGAGAACAAAATCATCAAGCTCAACGAGAGGCGCCGCCTTAACGTTTTCTCCCGCAATTCGCGAGCTTCCTCCCGCGATATGTACCATAATATCGAGGCGACCGAAGGTTTCAACCGTTTCCGCAACGGCGGCATCCACGTCTTGAGGATCGGTTACGTCCAACACGCGCCCAAATGCCTTTCCTCCCAGTGCCTCTATGCGCGCGACGGTCTCCTTGATCGCGCTCCCGTTGATGTCGCAAACTGCAATTGCGATTCCGCTTTTTGCAAGTGTCGTTGCTGTTTCGTTGCCGATAAATCCGCCTGCACCTGTGATAAATGCTACTTTATTCATAATTTTTCCCCTTTTTAATCCTTGTAAATAACTTCTCCGTTCGATACCGTCAGAACACATCTCCAGCCTTGTGTGTTGCTGATGTGATTGCCCGCCCGATCGGTCAGATCAAAGCCTTCGTTTGTATAATCAAGCACTGCAATATCGGCACAACGTCCGATCTTCAGATACCCCCACTCAGATTCCATTCCAAGCGCTTTTGAGGAATTTGACGTAACCGCTCTGAAAATATCCTCCTCGCGCATGCCCATCGTTTGCGCAATGTTCATGCACATGGTCATACCGTATCGCCCTCCGCGCTTGTAAGCACTGAATCTTGTGATATCGGTGCTGAGGGTATCGGGGACGATGCCGCAGTGAATTGCCTTTTTTAATACGCCAAAATCAGTATGGACGTGACCCGCAAAGCCCGAATCGATGATCACACCACGCGACTGTGCTTGCTTCATGCTCTCAAAGTAATCCTCTGCGGCAGAGCTCTTTCCGCCGTGGAATGCGTGCGTGAGGATGTCGCCCGCACTTAACGCATGCAAAATATCTGCCATCGGCGTGGGCGCGTTGGAGCAGTGTACCATAACGCGCAGACCCTGCTCGCGGGCAAATCTGCAAACTGCGGTAAGCGGTGAAATATCGGTCACCTCCGACACCTCGGTATCAAAATAGACCTTGACGCCAACCGTCTTATCTCCAAAACGTACGACCGTTTGAGCAAGCTCCTCAAGATCGGGAACGTTATTGCGGATATGTACGTTGGCAAACACGACGTTCTTGACTGCAAAGGAATCCAATATTGCTCTCTCTCCCCTGCTTCTTCCCGCATCTGCTACAGCGGTAACGCCGAAAGGAAAGCTGCTCATTTCCGCCTGTATGCCAAATTGATCTGTGTGATGCACGCGAAGATGCGCATGCGCATCCACAAGACCTGCCGATACAGTCTTTCCATCCGCATCATATATAAAATCGGCGTTTTCCGAGATATGAGGTTCGATTTTTGAAATTTTGTCTCCGTCGGTGAAAAGATCAGCATATAAAAAATGCTCACCGTCCCAGACGCGACCGTTTTTAATCAATATTTTTGCCATGGAAACGTACCCCTCCCACGATCTCATTCAGTACCTTCTGTACCAAGTAGTCGTGCTCATAAGTAAAGGGATTTTGCTTTGTTCCCGTGATGTATTCGTAGAAATCCTGCATCATTCCATCGTATCTGCCATCTGCCGTATGATCCTCGAATGGAATGATGAGCTTGCGATCCTCGTAAGTCTTATCCGCAATACCTGTGTCAGAATAAGTCATGGTAATCGGTCGCTCAAGCGGGCAGATATTGACTGTTCCTTTACTTCCCGACACTACAAGCTGACGTCTGCCAAAGCCGTTGACCTCAACCGAGGAAACGAAAATACGTGCCAATGCTTTATCGTATTCCAACACGGCAAGATTATTGTCCTCAAAATCAACGCCGTCAAGTCCCGTGTGCTTTAAATATGAGGTGATCTTTTTTGGCTCGCCCATCATGTAGACGATCAGATCCACCAAGTGACTACCGAGAATATACATAATACCGCCGCCAAAGTTTGTCAGCCATTTTTTGTATTCCACGGGGTGGAATGTGCTCATCTCGGCGTTGATGGAATAAATCTCACCAAGATCACCGTTTTTGATATGTTCAAAGCATTGAAGAATCGCCGGGTTATAGCGATACATATAACCGAGTTGAACCACAAGATTTTTTTCTTTTGCAGTATCAAGCAGGTATTTGTATTCTTCAAGCGTTCCGCTTGCGGGCTTGTCCATATGTATATGCTTGCCTGCGTCTATGCACATTTGAGCGTACTTGGTCAGATCCCATACGTCGCTTTCCACAAGGATTGCGTCCGACCTCGCAATGACCTCCTCAACACTCATGCGGGGGAGTCCCTCGTAGCCTTTGCTAGCGCCTCGCTTTTCGATCCAACGTTCGTTTTCCTCGGCATAGCCCACGATCTCAAAAAGCTCGGGAAATTTTCTCACGGCTTTCATCTTTGATTCTCCGTGATTGTGTCCGATGCCGATCTGTCCGATCTTTATTTTTTTCATTTTATCTCTCTCCAATCAAAAACCGTTCCCATAGGAAATGCGGGATCATCGCAAAGCTGATTGTAAATTTCGGGCGCATCCTCGGGAGATACCACGCGCGACACGATGGGGGCAACCTGTACACGTCCTGCCGCGAGCAGATCAAGGATCGCCTTGCAATCGTCCTGATGTGTCCAGTGGTGGGGATAGGATTCAACCTTGGGGCGCACGAAATTATGCGCGCCGATCAGCTTGACACCCGGATGATGCACCTGTTGATAATAATCTACCGAACAATCCGATACACGGGTACAACCAAGGAGCGTGATGCGTCCCATATAAGAGGCGCATTCCAATGCCTGCTTCATAGCCGCGGATACGCCCGTAACCTCCACTGTGGCGCGCACGCCCTTCCCCTTTGTGACCGCCTTGACCTGCTCGACAAAATCGGGTGCGGACGGATCAAGGGCATAGTCTGCCCCAAGCTTCAAGGCAAGCTCGCGACGCGCGGGATTGAGGTCTGCTGCGATGACGGGATAGGCTCCGCTGAGGCGGCAGAACTGCAAAGCAAAGATTCCAAGCAATCCAAGTCCCATAACCATCGCACTCTCACCAAGCTCAATTTCAAGCTTGCGAACACCGCCCAAACCCATCGACGCGATCACGACAAACGCCGCATCAAGAGAAGAAACGGAATCGTCCTCGACCTTTGTGACCTTGACATCGGGCGTGACGTTATATTTCATATGCTTTCCGTGATAGACAAGCACACGGTCGCCAACCGCAACGCTCGCAACGGCTGAGCCGATCCCGATCACGCGTCCCACACCGCAATAGCCAAGTGTTTTGGGAAACTGACCGCTTCCCGCATTGGGAGCGTTCATCAGGAACGCACGCTCGGTACCACCGCTGACCACGGTGTATTCCATTTCGGTCAGCACGTCGTTTTCTTTCAACTCACTAACTTCGACTTCTAAAAGCTCTGCTTTATGTACGTCAGTAAAAACGATCTGTTTGGATTTCATAAAAACTCCTTTATCGGTGACTCGTGCCCAAGGTTCTTCCACCGTCCACTACAATATTTTCACCTGTGATATAATCCTGATAAGCAAGGAACAGGACGGCATCTGCGATATCCTTCGGTGTACCGCAGCGACCGTTCTCTCCGAGATAGGTCATATGATCGCTCATCTTCCCATTCCGCGCGATTGCGCCGGGAGAAATGGCGTTGACACAGATGTTATATTTTCCAACCTCCATGGCAAGCGCCTTGACCATGCCGATCATACCTGCCTTTGCCGCCGCGTAATCTACGCGATCGTATAAACCGCATACGGCGGCAATCGATGAAATGTTGATGATCTTACCATACTTTTGTGCAATCATGGAAGGCAAAACGGCTTGTGCGCAATGCATAGCGCCTTTCAGATTCGTGTCGATCACAAAATCCAAGGTGGATTCCTCCGCATCTACAAAGCGAGTCAGCTTACCCAACAATCCGGAGCTGCCACCCGCATTATTCACAAGATAATCGATTTTCCCGAATTTTGTAACCGCCTCATCAACGTACGTAAAGATCTTTTCTCTGTCACGCACGTCGCAAACAGCAGGCAATGCCTCCACGCCTAACGCGCGGATCTCCTCGGCGGTCTGTGTTGCCGCTTCCTCATTGTAATCGCATACGATCACGTTTGCTCCGTTTTTGGCAAAGGCGAGCGCGATCTCCTTGCCCATATTTTTGCCCGCCCCCGTTACCATGGCAGTGCGTCCTTCAAATAGCTTCATTTTAAGCCTCCGTAATTTTTCGAATATTCTCAACGACTGTCGCCGCCGTCCGCAAATCAAGCTGCTCCATCACGCTCGCCTCGGTATAGCGATCGACACAGAATGCAATCTGCCCGCCAAGCAGAGGATTGACAATTCTTGACAGCATGCCTGCTTTTCCGTTTGCGTGATAGGCAACAGGTGTCTTTACCTCTTTTTTGAGCAGGAGCATGGCGCGGATGCTCTCCGCAAGATCGTCCTCGTTTTCAGCCCTTGTGACAATTTTGATGATGTCGGGATTTCGCTTTTCCAAAAAGAGCGCAAGATCGACCACCTGTTCGCTTGTCATGGGGATCCCCGGGTGGCAGGACAGAAGCACCTCTGCTCCCATGGAGTGAACCTGCTCGATCAACTCACACTGCTTTGCAATGATCTCCTCATCAGTTACGATCTCTTTGGGATTTCCCTTGGTAAATGAATATTTATCCTCTCCGCAGAATTCCTTTTTTGAGGGAAGATGAAATGTGTAGCCCTGCATATCAATTCCGGCAGCACCCGCTTCCACGGCACGAAGAAAGAGCTCTGCTCGGTCATCCTCGGAATATTCGGCGTTCTTTCCTTCATAAGTAGTATTGTAGTTTAGTGCGAGAATGGGCAACTTGGAAAAAGTGATAATCTTTTTTAGCTCGTCGGTCTCTGTATTTTCAAGACATGAGAGATGAAGATCGATCATATCCGCTCCGTCATAGATACAGTTGTTTATCTCCGCAATCGCCGCTTGGGCGCTCTTTTCCTTGATCACACCCGCAAGAGCAGGAGCGGTCAATTGTGACAATTTTTGTTTCATAAAATCACCTCCGAAAAAAAGTATAGCACACAACACCATCACGGTAAATATCAAATCTGCTACATTTAGCAAATTTGATACAAATCTATTGACCTTTTTTTGATTTTATGATATAATTCACTTGTAAATCACACAAAAAAGAATGGCGGTGAATAAATATGGGTAAGGACATTTTGTCAAATTTGATCATCACGAAAATACGCTCTGCATCCACTATGTATACACCGAGCGGCAATATCACAAAAAGAAAAGACCGCCCGCGCTGGGCAGTCGTCATCAAATATGAGGGGGAAACGGTTTACACCTGCAACGGAAAACGCTTTTTGTCGGATGCAAATCATCTGATCGTTTTGCCGCGCGGATGCACCTATGAGTGGAAATGCACCAAATCGGGACACTGTGCGATCATTGAAATAGAGAGTGATGCAACTTATCTTGAGCCCATCCCCTTCTCCGTCAAAAACAGTGAGAAAATACAAAAAGCGTTCCAAGCTCTTGAGCACAAGCGAAACCTCAAGGCCCCCACTGTTGAGCTTGAAAGCATCCGCGACACCTATTCTATTATTTTAATGCTCTTGCAGGCAGAGCATTATCTTCCAAGCGAAAAAAGGTTGAGAATTGAGCCCGCAATCGAATACATTTCAAAAAATTACAATAAGCCTATCACCAACGATGAGCTCGCATCTCTCACCGGAATGTCGACCGTAAGCTTTCGAAAGATATTTACCCAAACCACAGGCATTTCCCCCATCGCCTACCACCATCAACTCCGCATCGAAAAGGCAAAGGAGATGCTCAAGAGCGACTACGGAACGCTTTCCGATCTCGCGCAATCGCTTGGATACGCCGGTCTATACGATTTTTCCAGAGACTTTAAAAATCACACGGGCGTTGCGCCCTCCAAATATTAAAGCAAAAAAGCCTTCTCAAGAAGGCTTTTTTGTTATTATCACACCTCGATCTGCTCGAAGCGCTTGACTCCGCCACGCATGAGGTAACGGTAGGATAGAATATCACCGACCAAGGGCAGTACGACCATAGCCGCAAGCGCCAGCCAAGGAGAAAGCATTGCAAGAAAGATCGAGCCGATGCCGATCACGATCGCGGGGAGTGAGGCAAACAGCATGGTGAGCAGCACGGCTGTTCCCTGCTTGACCGCGACCGCCTCGTTCGTCCATTCCAGCATGGGGTGACAAACGGAGCAGATCAAGCCGATATTCGCCGTCCATACGACGAAAAGCTGCGGCACGATCAAAAGTCCAATGATCATGGGCAGTGGCAGCGGGAAAACGATCGCCAGAACAAGCGAGCAGATCGCCTCCGTCGGCATCATGATCACATAATGCATCTTGAGCTTAGCGTGAAGGATCTCCTCCGTTCGTACGGGCAAGGATCGCAGCAGACCGATCTGCTTTGCTTCCAAAGAGACCGAGGGAGCGGTAAAGATGCAGGTGGCGTTGATGGTACAGAGCATCAAAATCAAAATCACGCCGAGCAAGGTGCTATCCCCGAGCATCGTCGCGAGCGAAGAAATGGCATCCCGATTGAATACCATTGCCACGGATGCAACGATGGCAAGAAGTGCACCGAGTCCGCAATTGAGCATATAAGTGGAGGAGCTTGCAAGTCGCTTGAGCTCGCGTAAAAGCAGAGCTGTTGGTACCGAATGGGTTTTTACGCCGAGCTGTCCCGCACGTTCCTTTTTTGCCCGTCCCGTGCTCGGCTTCACCGTGCAGATCTTCATGAAGCTATGCGCAATGACTGCAAATGCAACGACAAACGGAATAATATAAATCAAAAGTGAGAGCAGCAGATGAAGCGCGTTTTCGTTTCCAATCGCAGATCCAAACCAATACAGCGGCAGAACGGAGCGAAAGGCATCCGCGATCTGCGCGCCGCTCAACGCCGCCATTTGCATGTATTCCTGCATATTCGAGATCACATAAAAGTATCCCATGAAGAAGACAAGATACAGTGCGGTCGTGATCCACGCGCTGTTTTTGAATTTCGCGGAAAGCAGACTCAACAGCCACGCAAAAACGCCCGAAATTGCAAAGGAAAAGAACGGAAGCGCCAAAACGGTGATCGCAAAAAACACCCATGACAGGATCCCGCCGTTTCCGTAGATCCCCCAGATCACGGCAGCGGGGATCGCAACGATCATCTCAAAAAAGAAATTGATAATGATGAGCGACACCATGCGACTGATCAGAATATCTCTCGGACGGATGGGGAGTGTAAGCAGAATATCGTTATCCTTTGCCTCAAAAAGCTGTGATTTTGTGGTGAATACCGAGCCGATGAACATCAAGATAAACGCCATCAGCACAAACATGGAAAAGAAAAACCATTCCATATTCATGGCAAACGCGAGACTCGAAAAAGCAAGCAATGCCGAGCCGAACATAAAGGCAAAGACCACAGCGACGTATGCATAAAGCAAAAGCCAAAGGATCAGTTTCCCCTTGCTTGCCCCGGCGGAGCTCGCTTGATACCCTTTTTTGCTGTTCCGATTGGTCAACAGCTGTAAAAAAGCCGTAAAACGAAGCTTGACGAGCGTTTTAATCATGGCGCTCCTCCAGCTCCAGGAAAAGCTCCTCGAGCGTACCGTCTCCCTTGACCTCATCCATCGTTCCACTGACGATCAGCTTACCCGCGCGGATGATCGCGACCTTGTCGCAAAGCTTTTCGGCAACCTCGAGCACGTGCGTGGAGAAAAAGATGGATCCGCCCGCCTCACAGTGTGCGCGCATGATCTCCTTAAGCTCGTGCGCAGCAACGGGATCGAGTCCCACAAAAGGCTCGTCGAGCAGGATCAGCTTCGGCGTGTGAATAAACGCGGAGATCAGCGCCAGCTTTTGCTTCATGCCGTGCGAATACGAGGAAATGGGCTGCCCCAACGCCTTTTCAATGGAAAAGCGCTTGGCATAGCTCGAAATGCGCTCGTTTCTCACCTCTGCAGGCACCTCAAATACGTCGGCAATAAATTCCAAATACTTCCTGCCCGTCATGAATTCATACATATCGGGATTGTCGGGGATGTACGCCATCTTCTTTTTGCAGGCAATGGGATCCTTTTTGACCGAAATGCCGTCCACCAAGATCTCACCCTCCTCAAAGGAAAGGATACCGATGCACGCCTTGAGCGTAGTGGTCTTGCCTGCGCCGTTATGACCGATAAATGCGTAGATCTCGCCCTTTCCTATGTGAAGCGAGAGGTCATCTACCGCTTTTTTCGTTCCGTACGATTTACTGAAATGCGTAATTTGAAGCATATATTCTCCTTATTTTTTATTCCTTAATTTTTATGACGGATGTCGTCCCAGAAATTCTTGGCGGCGAGATTGATCAGTGCTGTCAAGGTTCCCAAAATGGTGCGGTAGACCTTTGGATCCACACGCCGTCCGTTTTCGATCCATTTTTTTCGCATAGATACCAGTTCCGTGAGTGTAAGCGCGTTGTTAGCCGACAAAAGCTGATAGATCGATTCGGTAAACTGCTCTCTTTGCTCAAGCGACATGGAATGGATCAACTGATTGAGCGTGCGATCCAGACGTCTGCTATCCCCCGTTACGTGACGCAGATGGACAAAGGAGGAGCCAACGATCTCCCACGTCATACCGTCATGCTGAAGCACTCCGCCCCTTTGACGGCTCTTGACAACAACGTAGTTTTCCTCGTGCTCCAAAAGAAGCCCCACCACCGCCGACTGTGGGATCAGAGTGCGAATGATCGGTCGGATGCGAATGTAGGCAGGATCGTTCAGCATTTTGTGGAAAAATCCGGGTCCGTCATAGCTCCAGATGCTCGTAAGCCGATCCTGGACCTGCTCGGTCGAGCGCGCTGCGGCATAGATCGCAAGATTACCACCCTTGCTGTGTCCCGCAAGGGATATCCTCCCCTTGAAGGCGGCTGCCGCCTCGGCAAGATAGCTCACCGCCTCGGTTTGCGCCGGCACGACCTCCATAAAGCTCATGTTGAAGTTTTCCTTCCACCCGACAATGGTATCGTCTGTCCCGCGAAACGCTACAACCTCACCGCATTCCCCAAGTGTAAAGGTCGTGGCGGAAAATTGCATCTGTCGCTCCGGATCAAGGATGCTGACGTGCGCCTTGACTCCAACACTGCGAAACCGTACCGTATCCTTGACTACGCGCAAAAGCTTGAGGATGTCTCTTGGAACCATCAAGCCCAAATTGATCTTTTTGGGATCCGGGTGCTTGGTAAAATACGAATTGACGACACTGCGCAACGGGATCGCACAGGACTCCTCGTGCGAGGTGGAAGCAATGCCCGAAAAATCAATATAGGACAGAAGTGAGAAGATCATTCCGTCCACCTCGTTGATCTCAGCTTGCGAAAAGGAGAGATCCCCTCGCCAATTCAAGTAATCAAACAAGCTTCCCATGGGTATCTCTCCTTATTTATAATGGTTTAATTATGTCAGCAACCGTGGAAGAGTCTCTTGCTCTCGTAACGGGGCTCACACGTCAGATTGATGCCGAGCTTTTTGAGCGTATGCTCATCGGTCCCCGACAGAATGACCGAGGAATGCATCTCGCAGTGACGTAATTTTCCAAGCTGCTCCATCGCCTTTGCAGCAATGGGATCGGTAACCGCGCAAATGGAAAGCGCGATCAGAAGCTCATCGGTATGAAGTCTCGGATTGCTGCTGCCGAGCGCGCCAACCTTGAGATTGGTAATAGGCTCAAGGATCTCGGGAGAGATCAGATCAATGCGGTCATCGATATCCGCAATGGTCTTGAGCGCGTTGAGGATGGCTGCGGAGGCTGCACCGAGCAGGCGCGATGTTCTTCCCGTCACGATCCGTCCGTCAGGCAATTCGATGGCAACTGCGGGCTTACCGGTCGCATCCGCCTTTTCAAGTGCAACACGCGCGACGTCACGGAAGTCGGTGTCGAGCCCGACCGATTTCATGATCAGCTTGAGCTTGGAGACCTCTTTGCCTTCCCCACCCGTCTTGCGCTGATCGGAGATCGCGTTGTAATAACGGCGAACGATCTCCATTTTAGCTGCATAGCATACCGCTTCGTTATCAAAAATGCAATTTCCAGCCATGTTGACGCCCATATCCGTGGGAGACTTATAGGGCGACTCGCCACTGATGCGCTGATACATGGCATTGAGAACGGGAAAGATCTCCACGTCTCGGTTGTAGTTGACTGTCGTTTGACCGTACGCCTCCAGGTGGAAGGGGTCGATCATATTCATATCGTTGAGATCCGCCGTTGCAGCCTCGTATGCGACGTTGACGGGATGCTTAAGCGGCAAATTCCAGATCGGAAAGGTCTCAAACTTTGCATATCCCGAATGGATCCCGCGCTTGTGATCATGGTAGATCTGGCTGAGGCAGGTCGCCATTTTTCCGCTTCCGGGGCCCGGTGCGGTCACAACGACGAGTGAGCGAGAGGTCTTGATATAGTCGTTTTTGCCGTATCCCTCATCGCTGACGATACGGTCAATGTCGGAGGGATAGCCCTCGATGGGATAATTGCGGTAAACGCAAACGCCGAGAGACTCCAATCTCTTTTGGAATTTGAGTGCGGCGGGCTGATCCTGCCAACGGGAGAGCACAACGCTACCCACAAACAGACCAAAGCTGCGGAACGCATCGATCAAGCGCAGAACGTCCAGATCGTATGTAATTCCGAGGTCACCGCGCACCTTGTTTTTCTCGATGTCATTGGCGTTGATGACAATGACGATCTCTGCCTGCTCACGGAGCTGGATCAGCATACGGATCTTGCTATCGGGCGCAAACCCGGGAAGCACGCGCGCGGCGTGATAATCATCAAACAGCTTGCCTCCGAACTCGAGATAAAGCTTGCCACCGAACATCTCGATCCGACGGCGGATATGCTCGGATTGCATCTCGATATACTTGTCGTTGTCAAACCCCTGTTTATACATATTCCGTCCCTCTTTTCCGTATCCGCATTTCGATCAAAAAATTGAAAAAAACAGATCCCAAAATTCATCTTTTATTGTATCACATTTTTTTGAAATTAGCAAGAGCTTTTTCAAAATATAAAAAAATACTTTTTTAACAAAATACCTCCGTGCCAAGGGCTCGGAGGTAATACACGTTCAATCATAAACACTTCTTTTGGCATTGTAAGCACTTCAGAATGATTATAGGAACGAGTTGCATGTTGTTTTTCTTGATCCCGAACATAGGTCATTCTGTATTTTTCAGATACTAAATTTTCTTCAACACGCCGAATAAAATATTTT